>JAFLCR010000209.1 GCA_017302755.1 Alphaproteobacteria bacterium | reverse complement strand
CACGAAAGAATGATTAATGAAACTTCATATTCAGGCGCCGTTCTGGCACAAGGCGTACAGCGCCACGGCGGCGGCGTTGGAGACGTTCAGGCTTTCCATCTTCGAGGAAATCGGCAGGCGGACCAGCAGGTCGCAGCGTTCGCGCGTGAGGCGGCGCATGCCTTCGCCTTCGGCGCCCAGCACCAGGCCGGTCTTGGAGGAAAGCTTCGATTCGGAAAGGGTTTTGGGGGCGTCGCCCGCCAGGCCGGCGATCCAGTAGCCGTATTCTTTCAATTGGTCCATCGCCTGCGTCAGGTTGCCGGCGCGGATGACGGGGACGACCTCTAAAGCGCCGGAGGCGGCTTTCGCCAGCGCGCCGTTTTCTTCCGGGGCGTTGTGGCGCAGCATGATGACGGCGCTCGCGTCGAAGGCAGCGGCGGAGCGGAGGATCGCGCCGACGTTATGCGGGTCGGTCACCTGGTCGAGCAGCAGCACGGGGCCGGTGAGTTTGCCGGAGGCCGCCAGCACCGAAAGGTCGGGTTCGGGGAGGGGTTCCACGAGGAGGGCGACGCCCTGGTGCACGGAATCGCGCGGGAGGAGGCGCTGGAAATCTTCCGGATAGGCGAGTTCGGGACGCAGCTTGGCGGGAAGGGAAGCGGCGGAGGCTTCCGTGGCCATGGCCCGCAGGATCTTGCGATCAGGATTGGCGGCTGCGGCGACACAGGCGTGGCGGCCGTAGAGCCAGTAGGCGCCGCCTTTCGGGGCTTTGTCCTGGGCAGGCTTTCCCTGGGGGAATTTGCCGTGAGGGGGTTTCTGGGAGCGGGGTTTCATGTGTTCTGCTTACGCGGCCTTGCGGCGGGGGGCAAACAGTTTTCGTATCTTTTTCTTGAGGTGGTAGCGGATGGGGCGGCGCACGGGCATGTTCATGTGCGCGGCGGCCTTGGCGCAAAAGGCCGCCGCGTCGCGCCAGGTGCGGTTGGTGCGGTAGAGACGCTTCCACTGGCGCGCCGAGATGGGAGGCTCGGGAATGACCAGTTCCTGCTCGCGGTAGCCCTTGTCTTCCATCAGCTTCATCCACTGCATGTAGCGGTAGCATTCCAGCACCGAGAGCATCACGATGAAGTCGCGGGGGTCGTAGGTTTCGGTAAGGCCGTAGAGGCCGATGCGTTTCATCTTCTTGCTGTCCAGGCGGGCGTTGGCGAACTGGCGCAGCAGTTTGGTCGAAAAGCGGATCTCGCACACGCCGTCGTCGTAGACCGAGAGATGGGAGAGGTAGTCGTTCGTGCGGGAGAAGATGACATCGGCGTAGAGGTTGCCGTATTGCGTTTCCACATATTGAATGCCGTAGGCGATGGCGAGAATGGCCTCATGCAGGTGGCGCTCGCCGAAAGTGGGGCCGAGGGTTTCCAGGATCTTCTGGCAGAACAGCGTGCCAGGTGCAGCGCGCTTGAGCAGCGAGTGCGCGCTGTGAGTGGTGACCTGATCGCGGCGGAGTTCGAGGGGCATGGCTCACCGGCAAGGGAATATAGGCCAGCATGGGGGATAAAGATTAAGAAATTTAGCCGTGACGGTGTGTCATTCACATATAGATGAAAGAGTTAATGCGTCATTTAAAAGTTAACGAAAATAAGGCATCATGGGAGCAGTAGGTATCCCATGAAATATTCCGGCTAAAGCGAAAGCCGCGATATTCACCGTGTGAAGGCATTGGAAGCGGCGGATTTTATGTACATTCCAACTTTAGGCGAGCTTGCGGCATGGGTGGAGCAGCATCGGCTGAGGGACAGCATCAGCGCGGACCATACTTTTTCGCAATGTGGCGTTTACAGCAAGCAATTGCGCGACAATCTGCTGGAAAGAGGCATTCCCGCACTCTTCGTCAAGGGGGAGGCTGGAGATCACATGTTCTGTTTGGTGGTCTGCCAGGAAGGGGTGGCGGTGCTTGACCTGACGGCAAGCCAGTTTCTGGAAATCGGCTCCAACTATCTTCTGGGCCAAGTGGATGCCGTGACCGTCTATATCGCAAATAATCATCCAGCGGAGGCCTATTGCTGGCAGCAGCCATGGAAGGTCAAGGACGTGCCGTTTGTTGATATCGCAGGATCCGATTTGTCGCCGCTTGAGCAATATTGTTTCGACCGCTGCGCGGCGGAGGGAGTGGTGGTGGAAAGGAGCAATACATTGGAGGAATTCATAGAATCCCTCCACACTGCGCTCGAAGATGCCAGATGCCGTACGTTTCGCCCCAACGTGTTGCTGGGCGAAGTGTACGACGCCGCAGTGGCGGCGGTTGAAAACGGACTGCTTCCTGATTCCGCCCTGGAGGGCATGAAGCGCCATGGCGGCGGTGGCCGCGGCATAGGCGTATAAAAAATAGGATTTAAAAATAATATGGTTGCATGCAGTCCGCCCGCGATTGACAGCCTCAGGCCCATGGGCTAAGAAACCCGCTCCCGTGGAGGAGTGGCCGAGCGGTCAATGGCAGCAGACTGTAAATCTGCCCTCTTATGAGTTCGAAGGTTCGAATCCTTCCTCCTCCACCATTTTTCTGGCAGTTATTTATTAATGAATCTGCGGAACCTGGCTGAACTGCTGCTCCAGCACGGCGAGATATTCACCGGGAGTGTGTCTCGGCTGCAGATGAATGGGAATCGTTTCCTCAAGCTTCGTTATTACGTTGTGAAACTCATCAATGCGCGTATTGCTGTCGCCTCCGTAGATTTGTTGAAGCAGGCTATGCTCGCCTTCAAGCGAGGCTTCGTACGTCATGAAGGCCAGGGCCCGGGGCAGCAGGTTCTGCTGAATGTTTTGCAACGCGCGGCGGCCCTCCACGAGATTGCCCCCTTCCTGGGAGGCATTGATGAGAACCGTTTGGGACTCCCGGTGAAGGGTGGTAAGCAGCCCTTCTTCCGGATAGCCGGGGGAGCCCACCAGCGCGCGCAGCAGCAGCTCTTCCTCCGCCGTGCGGTTTCCAATGGCTTGCAGGTAGGTAGCGCTGTTGAATAATGCGTCTTCCACCGCATTCAGATCGGTGGCGCGGGAGTTGTAGGCCGTGCTTAAAGCCTCGAAGGCGAAGTTGACCCGGTCGATGCGGCGGGCGGCATCGGAATGTCCGTTTTGCTCAAAAAGCTCAGCGAGTTGATCCAGGGCGTCCAGGCGGTCATTGAGGGGAATCTCGGGATCCAGCAGAAACAAATATTCCTCCAGATTGATGATCTTGAAGCTTTCCAGGAGCGCGCGGTCGTCCTGACTCAGCCCGCCTGCGAAAAGCGCTTCGGCCGCGGCGATCACTTCGGGCGAGGTGGCGGCTTCGTTCCAGACTCTGGAGGGGGATAGCATGCTCCAAAGCGTGAGGCTGGGGTTCAGCATTTCGTCTAGGGAATACCCTGCGTAGCCTTCGGCTTGCAGTTGCGCCGCATCAATGGTGACGGAGTGCATGGATGCTTCATTGCCGGTTATGCCCTCGAGAACGAAGGTGAAGTCGCCGCTTCCGGAGGATTCGCCGAAGAAGGCATAGGTGTTAATGAAAATGTCCCGCTGATTTTGCGTTCCGGCGGTGAGGTCGTAATTGCCGAGAGAAATTTGGGTGCCGGAGGGGCTGCGCAGGCTTAGCCGGAAGCTGCCGCTTTGCTCAAAG
>JAFLCR010000208.1 GCA_017302755.1 Alphaproteobacteria bacterium | reverse complement strand
CGAAGCAACTCGTCTCCGTGGCCGCGGCGCTGATTCCGTTCCTTGAGAACGACGACGCGAACCGCGCGCTCATGGGCTCGAACATGCAGCGCCAGGCCGTGCCTCTGCTTCGTGCGGAAGCGCCGCTGGTCGGCACCGGCATGGAAGAGATCGTGGCTCGCGACTCCGGCGTGGCAACGACCGCCCGCCGCAGCGGCGTGGTCGACCAGGTGGATGCAGGCCGCATCGTGATCCGTGTGACGGAAGGCGAGAAGGGCTCAACCCCCGGTGTAGACATCTACAACCTCATGAAGTTTACCCGTTCGAACCAGAACACCTGCATCAACCAGCGTCCGCTGGTGAAAGTGGGCGACGTGGTGAAGGTGGGCGATACTGTTGCCGACGGCCCCTCCACGGAGTTGGGCGAACTGGCGCTGGGCCGCAACGTGCTCGTCGCGTTCATGCCCTGGAACGGCTACAACTTCGAAGACTCGATTCTCATTTCCGAGCGCATCGTGAGCGAAGACGTGTTCACCTCCATCCACATCGAGGAATTCGAAGTGATGGCGCGTGACACGAAGCTTGGGCCTGAGGAAATCACCCGCGATATTCCGAACGTGGGCGAAGAAGGCCTCAAGCAGCTCGACGAAGTGGGCGTGGTGCATATCGGCGCCGAAGTCCGTCCCGGAGAAATCCTGGTCGGCAAGGTGACGCCGAAATCCGAAAGTCCGATGACGCCGGAAGAAAAGCTCCTGCGCGCCATCTTCGGCGAAAAGGCTTCCGACGTGCGCGACTCGTCGCTTCGTCTGCCCCCCGGCGTGTCCGGCACGGTGGTCGGCGTGCGCATCTTCTCGCGCCGCGGCATCGATAAGGACGAGCGCGCTCTGGCACTTGAAAAGGCCGAAATCGAACGCTTAGCGAAGGACCGTGACGACGAACGCGCCATCATTGAGCGCTATGTCTACGGCCGCCTCGAAGAACTGCTGGTGGATGAAGTGTCCTCCAGCGCGCCGAAGGGCGTGAAGGCGGGCACGGCAATCACGGCGGAACTGCTGCATGGCACCCCCAAGGGCCAGTGGTGGCAGTTCGGCATCAAGACCGAAAAGAAGGCCGCCGCCATTGAGTCGCTGAAGAAGCAGCTCGACGAGCAGGTTTCGGCGCTGCAGAAGCGTTTTGAAGTGAAGGTCGAGAAGGTGCGCAGCGGAGATGATCTGCCCGCAGGCGTGCTGAAGATGGTCAAGGTGTTCGTCGCGGTGAAGCGCAAGCTGCAGCCCGGCGACAAGATGGCGGGCCGCCACGGCAATAAGGGGGTGATCTCCCGCATTACGCCGATTGAGGATATGCCGCATCTGGAAGACGGCACCCCCGTCGACATCGTGCTGAACCCGCTGGGCGTGCCTTCGCGCATGAACGTGGGGCAGATTCTGGAAACCCATCTGGGTTGGGCTTCGGCCGGCCTGGGCAGGCAGATTGGTGAAATGCTGGATAAGCTTTCCGCTAATGCCAAGGGCAAGGATCTGCAAGGTCTGCGCGACCATGTGACCGGCGTCTACCACCTCAAGGAAGACCAGGAAGCCATCAAGAAGATGAGCGACTCGGAAGTGTTGGAACTCTCCCGTAATCTGCGCAAGGGCGTGCCGATGGCCACCCCGGTATTCGATGGCGCGAAGGAAGACGACATTGTCGAAATGCTGAAGCTGGCGGGGCATGATTCGTCCGGCCAGGTGACGCTGATCGACGGCCGCACCGGCGAGCCCTTCGACCGCAAGGTGACCGTGGGCTACATCTACATGCTCAAGCTGCACCACCTGGTCGACGATAAGATCCACGCACGTTCGATTGGCCCCTACAGCCTCGTCACCCAGCAGCCGCTGGGTGGTAAGTCGCAGTTTGGTGGCCAGCGCTTCGGGGAAATGGAGTGCTGGGCGCTCCAGGCCTACGGCGCGGCGTACACGCTGCAGGAGTTGCTCACCGTCAAATCCGATGACGTGGCGGGCCGCACGAAGGTGTACGAATCCATCGTTCGCGGCGACCACAGCTTCGAGTCCGGCATTCCGGAATCCTTCCACGTGATGGTGAAGGAGCTCCGCTCGCTCGGGCTTAACGTCGAGCTGGAAGAGACCGAAGAGTAACACGATACCGGGGGGATGACCCCCACCCCAACCCTCCCCCTCTGAGGGGGAGGGGGCCGGGGAAGACGATACGGAATTACATGCCCACTAGGAGCAGCCTCACATGAATAACGAAATGATGCCTTTCTTCGGTCAAGTCACCCCGACCCAGGAATTCGATCATATCAAGATCACCATCGCCAGCCCGGAGAAGATCCGCTCCTGGTCGTATGGTGAGGTGAAGAAGCCGGAAACCATCAACTACCGCACCTTCAAGCCGGAGCGCGACGGCCTGTTTTGCGCTCGCATCTTCGGCCCTATCAAGGATTATGAGTGCTTGTGCGGCAAGTATAAGCGCATGAAGTATCGCGGCATCATCTGCGAGAAGTGCGGTGTGGAAGTGACCACTTCCAAGGTGCGCCGCGAGCGCATGGGCCACATCGAGCTGGCCGCGCCCGTCGCGCATATCTGGTTCCTGAAGTCGCTGCCCAGCCGTATCGGCCTGTTGCTTGATATGACACTGAAGGATCTGGAGAAGGTTCTTTATTTCGAAAACTACATCGTCACCGATCCTGGGCTGTCGCCGTTCGCTTACGGCGAGCTGATGAGCGAAGACCAGTATGCCCGCGCCCAGGAAGAATACGGCGAGCAGACCTTCACCGCGCAGATCGGCGCCGAAGCCATCCGCGTGATGCTTTCCAACATTGATCTGCAGAAAGAGCAGAAGACGCTGCGCGACGATCTGGCCGAAACGACCTCCGAAGCCAAGCGCAAGAAGATTGTGAAGCGCCTCAAGGTTGTCGAAAGCTTCGTCGATTCCGGCAACAAACCGGAGTGGATGGTGCTCGAAGTTGTGCCGGTGATTCCGCCGGAACTGCGCCCGCTGGTGCCGCTGGATGGCGGCCGCTTTGCGACCTCCGATCTGAACGATCTCTATCGTCGCGTGATCAATCGTAACAATCGTTTGAAGCGCCTGCTGGAGCTGCGCGCGCCGGATATCATCGTGCGTAACGAAAAGCGCATGCTGCAGGAATCCGTGGATGCGCTGTTCGATAACGGCCGTCGCGGGCGTGTGATTACGGGGGCGAATAAGCGTCCGCTGAAGTCGCTCTCCGACATGCTGAAAGGCAAGCAGGGCCGCTTCCGTCAGAACCTTCTCGGCAAGCGCGTCGACTATTCCGGCCGTTCGGTGATCGTGGTGGGTCCCGAACTCAAGCTCCATCAGTGCGGCCTGCCGAAGAAGATGGCGCTCGAGCTGTTCAAGCCGTTCATCTACGCGAAGCTCGAACTCTATGCGATGGCGACCACCATCAAGGCCGCGAAGCGCATGGTGGAATCCGAGCGTCCCGAGGTGTGGGACATTCTGGAAGAGGTGATCCGCGAGCATCCGGTGCTGCTCAACCGTGCCCCGACGCTGCATAGGCTCGGCATTCAGGCGTTCGAGCCGGTGCTGATCGAAGGCAAGGCGATCCAGCTGCATCCGCTGGTCTGCACCGCGTTCAACGCGGACTTCGACGGCGACCAGATGGCGGTGCACGTGCCGCTTTCCAT
>JAFLCR010000207.1 GCA_017302755.1 Alphaproteobacteria bacterium | reverse complement strand
GGGCCAGGGCGGGGCCGGAGGGGGCGTCGACCTTATGGCGGTGGTGCATCTCCAGGATTTCGATGTCGAAGCTGTCGTCGAGCGCCGCCGCCGCCTGTTTCACCAGGGCAAAGAGCAGATTGACGCAGAGGCTCATATTGGGGGAATGCACGATGCGGGCCTTGCCGCCGAAGCGCTTCAGGCGGTCGATCTGCGTCGGCTCGAAGCCGGTGGTGCCGATGACATGGATCTTTGCATGCTCGGCGGCGAGGGCGGCGAAGGCGAGCGTCGGTTCGGGGCGGGTGAAATCGATGACCGCATCGGAAGCCTTGAACAGGGCGACCGGATCCGACGTAATGGCAATGCCAAGCTTGTCGATTCCCGCAAGAAGGCCGGCATCCTTGCCGAGTTCAGCGGCATCCGGGCGCTCAATGGCGCCGGCAAGCTCAAGGCCGGGGGTTTGGATCACCTGGCGGATATTGGCCAGCCCCATTCTTCCGGCTGCGCCTACGATCCCGATCTTCATGGCGTTTCCTTTCGCGGAAAACGGAATCCTTAGTGCTCGACCTTCGCCCAAACACGGCGCTTGGCTATATAAGCCAGTACAGTGAAAATACCAAGGAACAGCAATGCCTTGAGGCCCATGCGCTTGCGGGCCTCCATTTCTGGTTCCGCCGCCCACTGAAGGAAGTTCACAACGTCGCGCGACATTTGGTCGACACTGGCGGTGGTGCCGTCAACATAGGACACTTGGCCGTCGGATAGAGGGGCTGGCATAGCGACCTGGCCGCCGGGGAAATACGGATTGTAATTCAGGCCGTCCTGGATTTTGACGTCTGCCGGCGGCGATGTATAGCCTGTCAGCAGAGAATAAAGGTAATTCGCGCCATCGGGACGCGCTTTCACGATGAGCGACAGATCCGGCGGATAGGCGCCGCCGTTGGCTGCGCGCGCGGCTTTCTCATTGGGGTAGGGCGATACGAAATGGTCAGAGGGGCGGGCGGGGCGCTGGAACATTTCCCCGGCGTCGTTAGGACCATCGGTCACTTCCTTTTGTGCGGCGAAAGCCTTCACTTCGGCTTCGCTGAAGCCCAGATCCTGCAATGACCGATACGCGACATGGTTCAGCGAATGGCAGGCGGCACAAACCTCTTTATACACTTGAAGTCCGCGCTGGGCGGATTGCCGATCTACCGTGCCGAACATGCCGTCGAATGTCCAGTCGATATGCTTGAGAGGCATTTGGTTGCCGGCAGCCAGCGCAGCTCCTGCAAGTGCAAGGGTGGAAAGCGAGGCAATCGAAAGGGAGCGGAGGTGCTTCATGGTCAGGCCTTGGCGAGTACGGCTGTGCCGATGCTTTCGGGAAGCGGCAGCGGCTTCTCATGTTTGCCAAGCAGCGGCAGTAGCACGAAGAAATGGAAGAAGTAATAAGCGGTGGCGAGACGGCTGTAGAGGACGAACGCGCCTTCAGCAGGCTGAGAGCCCAGATAGCCGAGAATCACGCAATCCGCCACAAATACCCAGAACATCCATTTGTAGACGGGCCGGAAGCGGGCGCTGCGTACTTTCGACTTGTCGAGCCAGGGAAGTGCCGCCAGCACGAGCACGGCCGCAAACATGGCCAGTACACCGCCGAGCTTATCGGGAATAGCACGCAGAATCGCATAAAAGGGCAGGAAGTACCATTCGGGAACGATATGCGCGGGCGTGACCATCGCGTCCGCGGGGATGTAGTTATCCGGATGGCCGAGCGAATTGGGCGAAAAGAAGACGAACCAGGCGAAAACCAGGAAAAATACGCCGAAGCCGAAATAATCTTTCGCCGTGTAATAAGGATGGAAGGGAATGCAGTCCTTCCTCTTATCCTTCACGTCGATGCCCAGCGGGTTGTTGGAGCCGTGCACATGCAGCGCCCAGATGTGGAGTACCACTACACCCACGATCGCGAACGGCAGGACAAAGTGGAGAACGAAGAAGCGGTTGAGAGTGGGATTATCCACCGAGAAGCCACCCCAAAGCAGCGTCACGATGCTTTCGCCAACGATGGGAAAAGCGGAGAACAGGCTGGTAATCACCGTGGCTCCCCAGAAACTCATCTGACCCCAGGGGAGGACATACCCCAGAAATGCAGTGGCCATCATGAGCAGCAGGATCAGGACACCGAGCCACCAAAGGATTTCGCGAGGTGCTTTGTAGGAGCCGTAATAAAGCCCGCGGAAAATATGAATATAGACAACGATAAAGAACATCGAAGCGCCGACCGCGTGAATGTAGCGCAGCAGCCAGCCGTAATTCACGTTGCGCATGATATCTTCCACGCTGTCGAAGGCGTGGTTGACATGCGGCGTGTAATGCATGGCCAGGAACAGGCCGGTCAAGATTTGTACGACAAGGCAGACCCCGGCGAGGGAGCCAAAATTCCACCAATAGTTCAGGTTGCGCGGCGCGGGATACTGGCTGCCGAGCGAATGGTCGATAAAACTGAAAATAGGAAGGCGGTGTTCGATCCAGCCGATAACGCCTTTAGAGGGTTGGGAAGAAGCTGCGCTCATGATCATCCAATCCGGATCAGGGTATCACTGACAAATTCATAGGGCGGCACGAGCAGATTCGCCGGGGCGGGACCCTTGCGGATGCGGCCGGAGCTGTCGTAATGCGAGCCGTGGCACGGGCAGAACCAGCCTCCAAAATCGCCGCTGCTGCCCAGTGGCACGCAACCCAAATGAGTGCAGACGCCGACCATGATCAGCCATTTTTCATGATCTTTCTTGACGCGATCCTCGTCCTTCTGCGGGTCGCGCAGCTCGCCGAGATCCACGGCGCGGGCGGTTTCGATGTCCTTGGCGGTACGGTGACGCACGAAAACCGGCTTGCCGCGCCACATAACTTTGATTTCCTGGCCTTCCTGAATGGAGCTGAGATCCACTTCTGTGGAAGCCAGTGCGAGCACGTCTGCGGAAGGGTTCATGCTGTGCACGAAGGGCCAGGCGACAACGCCCGCCCCGACGCCGCCGAACGCGGAAGCCGCAAGAATCAGGAAATCGCGGCGCGTCTGGCCGCTATCGTCCACGGTAGTCGAAGGAGAATGGGACATAGAATAAGGCATTACCAACAATCGATGGGCGATGTATACCCCTTTTTTGCCTCATTTCAACGCCAAATTGGTGTCCGATTCCCTCTTGGGGGTATCCTTGGCAGCTCAGCGTTGTATCTCCGCCACTAATGCGCGAGTATAGGCATGGCTTGGGGCATTAAAAACAGAGGAAGTGTCTCCTTCCTCGACGGTTTTTCCCTCATGCAGAACCAGTACGCGGTGGCTCATCGAACGGACGACTTCAAGATCGTGGCTGATGAAAATATACGCCAGCCCGTGCTTTTTCTGAAGTTCCTTAAGCAGCGCCAGCACCTGGGCTTGCACGGAGACGTCGAGGGCGGAAGTCGGCTCGTCGAGAATGAGCAATTTCGGTTTCAGGATAAGCGCGCGGGCGATGGCCAGCCTCTGGCGCTGCCCGCCGCTGAATTCATGGGGGTAGCGGTGGCGCATGGAAGGATCCAACCCCACCTCGGTGAACGCGGCGTCAAGGCGCGCTTCGCGTTCTTGGCGCGAAAGCTGAGGTTCATGAATATTGAGTCCTTCAACAACCAGCTCGCCCGCTGAAAGACGCGGATTAAGGCTGGAGAACGGATCCTGA
>JAFLCR010000206.1 GCA_017302755.1 Alphaproteobacteria bacterium | reverse complement strand
TATATCTATTTATGAAATGGCGGGCTGGAAATGGCTAATAAATTTGATGAAGTGATTATAAATCTTACTGCAGAGCAGCCTTATGTGCAGTTCTGCAATAGAAGCCCATACTCAACAGAATATGAGCATGTCGCTCCGGCTGAAGTCGGCGATGTTATTGCAAAGCGCTACGACCAGCTTTCCAGGACGACAACAGTGCTGATCGCCACGGATAATGGCAATCATCCCACGGATGCAAAGATGTTCATGATACAAGGGCATTTTGCGACACCTGAAAGTGAGATGCGCCAGGGTATGTATTTTGTAGAAGGATTTTCGGATGTTGCGTATTCGGGCGTACGCGTGATGGGCGAAAAAAATGCTGTCCTGGCTGGTTTGGTGAACATGCCTTTGCCAATGGTAGAAGGGAAGGCGGATCAAGTGGAGTTGCGCGCTTCCCTACAAAATTTGGCTTCCATACCTGCAGTGGAAGCAAATATGGAGAATTTCCCGCAGCGGCAACCTGGTTAGTGGTACGGGCGACTTTTAGTGCCGCAATGAGAGGCTCGGTGCTCCCTGAATAATCGGAGAGCGACCACGTCGGGGTAACGGGTATTAATCAAACCATACTTTCAGCATCTTCAGTGCTGCGGTTGTTGCGCCCAGCCGGATGCTGCTGCGCTCGCCAACAAAGTGGAATTGCTCGTGCCGCGTGTCCTGGCCGATATAATGGCTCGCGATATGCACGGTGCCGACCGGCTTGCCGAGCACGCCGCCGCCCGGGCCGGCGATGCCGGTGACGGCGACGCTCATATGCGCGCCGGAGTGCATCACCGCGCCCTGAGCCATGGCGATGGCGACTTCTTTGCTCACAGCGCCGAATTCGTCGAGCAGCGGCTGGCCGATGGCGAGCAGGTCTATTTTGGCTTGGTTGGCGTAGGTGACGAAGCCGCGCTCGAACACATCCGAGGAACCGGGAATTTCCGTGATCAACGCGGAGATCAGCCCGCCGGTGCAGGATTCGGCGGTGGCGATGAGCACGTTCTGCGCGCGAGCGAGCGTCAGCAGGGATTCGGCTTCGGCGAGGAGATCGGCAGGGAAGGTCATGGCTGCACCAGAAGGATGATGGGGGAGGTTTCCGGCAGCATCCAGCCCGTGGCCCATTCGAGGTTGAGCGGATAACCGGCCATGGCAGCCAGCACCGCGCCGGCGACCAGCAGGAAATAGGGGTAGAGTGCGGCAAGAATATCATCCGCCATCACGCCGAAAGCGGAATGCCAGCGCTGGTCGATGGCGCGGATCGGCCAGGGCTTCAGCACGTCGAAGACGCGAAACAGCGCGAAGCCGAGGAGGTAGGCCTGCCACGTGAAGGGAAAGGGCGTGAGGATGATGAAGATGCCGACCACTTCGTCGATCACCACCTCGCCAGGGTCTTGCCTGCCGGTGGCTTTCATATAGACGCCCGTGGCCCAGGCGCCGAGCAGCAGCAGCAGCAGCGCGGCCAGTATCATGCCGAGCGGACCGGCATAAGTCTGCACCGCCCAGGCGAAGGGCAGGGCGGCGAGCGAGCCGACCGTGCCTGGAGCCTTGGGCGATTTGCCGGACCAGAACCAGGTGGCGATGGCGGTGGCGAGTTGCTGTTTCATGGATTCCAGCTATAGCGCGGCATTTAGAAAAAGCCATCCCTGCCTGTTTAACCATGCATTAAATGCCGGGATTTAGAGTTTCCCCGAAAAAAGGAGTCAGAGCATGGGCACGTATAACGAATTAGATCTGATCGCGAAATTCCTGGGATTGCCGTATGTGACGTCGGGGCAGATCGGGGTGCGTTTTCTGGTCAATGGCGGCCGCCACATCACGAGCAATACGGAGGCGGGCATGGTCAATCTGCTGGCGCAGAAGACGTTTTATAGGAACCTGCATGACAGCGTCCAGCTGGGGAATTTCGATGATTATGTCGCGATGAATAGCACGCCGGGCTTAGACTCTTCCATTTTGCTCAACTTTAATTCTTTCAGGCCATTGCAGGTCAGTTTTGGGAAAGGCAATGACTGGCTGGTATTTAACGATGAAGATATTTTCCAAACCGGCGACAGGACATCGCTTGACGTCGTGGTTGCCACCGAAACGCGAAGCTATGGCGGAAATGGCGCCGATCAGTATCTGGATGGCCGCATCATTTTTAATGGCGAGCAATTCAGAGTATGGGAGCTAAGCGAGATTGGGGCTCATTCCTACAGCATTCGGGCTACTGGCCCTCACACGAGTTATGAAGTCAAAGTAGATTTTTCCCTCTACGAAGCTTCCCCGGATACCGATATCAGCACTTATGCAGTAGAAAATTTCATTTACATCGACGACATGCGCTACAGCGATATCCTGGCTAGAAGCGGTGGACGGGGGTTGATGGCTTCGGCTTCAGAGCCGGTGCATGGCGGGGCGGAGACAGATCGCTTTGACGGCGGCGACCGGCAGGACACGGTGTACGGCGCGCAAGGCAAGGATCTGCTTTCCGGCGGCGCGGGGCAGGACGTGCTCTATGGCGGGCAGGGCTTGGATTACCTCGAAGGCAACACGGGTGACGATGCGTTATACGGCAATAAAGGCAATGACGTGCTGCGCGGCGGCCAGGGTGGCGACACGTTGAACGGCGGCGCGGAGATGGACGACATCCACGGCGACAAGGGTAACGATTCGCTGCTGGGCGGCGAAGGGAACGATTACTTCTTCTTCAAGCCCGGCCACGGCCATGACGTGGTGGGGGATTTCATTCGCGGGCAGGATAAGCTGGTGCTTTCCTCGGAGTTGTTCGCTACTCCCGTCGAGGCGGCCCAGGCTTACTACAACCACGTGCTGGTGACGGGGGTGGATTCGTCGATCAGCTTCTCCGGCTTCGGGTTCCGGGAGCTGGAAGCCGGCGATATCTTCATACTCTGACGTCAGTCCTTGTAGAGATTCTCGTCGTAGACTTCGAGCCAGCGGGCCGGGTATTTCGGTGGGGTGAAGCCGCATTTGAGATAAAGCGGCTGCGCGTCGCGCGTCGTCAGGCAGATGCGGCGAAGGCCTTGCAGATCAGGGTGGGCGAGGAGGGCATTCACCAGTTTTTCGGCAAGGCCGAGATTGCGGTAATCGGGGTCGATGAACACGTCGCTGATATAGCCGAAGGTGGCGTAGTCGGTGACGACGCGGGCCGAGCCGACCTGGCGTTTCACCTTGCCCGCATCGTCGGTTTCATAGACGCCGAAAGAGAGGCTGTGGCGGAGGGCTTTTTCCACCGTCGCATGGGGAATGCCGGGGGACCAGTAGGCGTTTTTCAGGAAGGAATGGACGTAATTGACGTCGATCTTCGCCTGGTCGGTGCTGATGAGGAAGCGTCCGTCGCGGATTTCGTATGGGTCAGCCATGGGCTTCCTCCTGCTTCGGCAAAGGCTTCAGCACGGTGGTGACGGCCTGCGCCGCGAGGCCTTCCTCACGGCCTGTGAAGCCAAGTTTTTCCGTGGTGGTCGCCTTCACGCTCACCTGCGAGGAGTGGATGCCGAGGATGTCGGCGACGCGGCGCTTCATGACGTCGCGGTGGGGGGAGATTTTTGGGGCTTCACCGATCACGGTGATGTCCAGGTGCAGGATACGGCATTGCTTCTGGCGGATACGCATGGCGGCGTGTGCCAGGAATTCGGAGGAATCCTTGCCTTTCCACTGCGGGTCCGAGGGCGGGAAATGGGTGCCG
>JAFLCR010000205.1 GCA_017302755.1 Alphaproteobacteria bacterium | reverse complement strand
GGTAGTCATATTGCAGCTTTCAGGATTCGGGGTCTTTATAGCGGGGCAACCGATCCCAGTCACCCGATAACGCTTGCACGCAGGTGATGGCCGCGAGCGCCGCGGTGTCGGCCCGCAGCACGCGGGGGCCGAGCCCCACGGCCAGGCTGCCGGGGCAGGCACGCAGCATCTCACGTTCCTCGAGCGCGAAACCGCCTTCGGGGCCGATGCAGACGATCCATGGCCCGGGTGCGGGCAACGCCTTTGAAATTGGTATTCCGCCTCCGGATTCGTCGCAAAAGAGCATACGATGACCTGCAGGAATGGTGGGCAGGAACCGCTCCAGCGAGACCGCATCGGCAACGGCGGGCACGCTCAGGCGCTCGCTTTGCTCGGCGGCTTCCACGGCGTTGGCCATTAGCCGCGCCATGTTGACGCTACGCACCACGGTGCGCCGGGTAAGAATGGGAACCAGGCGCGTTACTCCCAGCTCCGTGGCTTTCTCGACCAGGAATTCGACCCTTCCTCCTTTGATAGGCGCGAAGGCGAGCCAAAGTTCCGTATCCGTAATTTGCAGCCTCGTCTGCCGTGTTACGGTGGCGGTGAGGTTTTTTTTACCCGCCGGTTCGAGCGTGGCCTCCCACTCGCCTTGCCGCCCGTTGAAAACGAGGATACTCTGCCCCTCACTGGCTCGCAGGACGTGTCGCAGGTAGTGACACTGGCTTTCGTCAGGTAGGACGGTCAGTCCTGCGGCCAGGTTCTGATCCAAGAAAAGTCGGGCTAGTGGCTCCACGAAACACCTGGCTGATTAACAAGATACCGTGAAGATGGGGCTTCTTTCGCAAATTGCAAGCTGGGCTTCGCCCTATATCAGGCTGATGCGGCTGCACAAGCGGGCCGGCATGTGGCTGCTGCTGTGGCCGTGCTGGTTTGGTGTGGCGCTGGGAAGCGAGGGGCTGCCGGATCTCCGATTGCTGCTGCTGTTTCTTGCGGGTTCGTTGGTCATGCGCAGCGCCGGCTGCGTCATCAACGATATCGTCGATCGTGACATCGACCGTGAAGTGGAACGCACGCGCCTGCGGCCTCTGGCCAGCGGCGAGTTGAAGCTGCATCATGCCGTGAGCCTGCTCGTTGTGCTGATGGCGGCGGCGTTCGCGATTGGCTGGAACCTGCCCTTCGAAGCCATGGCGCTGGCCTGGATGTCGGTGCCGCTGGTGGTGGCGTATCCGTTCATGAAGCGGCTCACTCACTGGCCGCAGGCCTGGCTTGGCATCACTTTCAACTGGGGCGCGCTGGTGGGATTTGCCGCAACTGGCGCCTTGGATGCTTCCGCCTGGTGGCTTTATGGGGCTTGCGTGTTCTGGACGCTCGGCTATGACACGATCTATGCTCTTCAGGACGTGGAAGACGATTCGCGCATCGGCGTGAAATCCACGGCGGTGTTTTTAAGACGCCATGTCCGCGCCTGGGTCGCGGTTTTTTACGGCATGTCGGCGGCGATGGCGGGGATGGCCTGCATATCGGCAGGGCTTGATCCTTTCTGCTGGTTTGGAATTGGGGCGCTCGCACTTCATTTCGCCTGGCAGGTATGGGCGATCGACCTGAACGACGGGGTGCGTTCAGGAAATATATTCCGCAGCAATGCGTGGGCGGGCTGGCTGTTGTTCGGGGCGATCGTGCTTGGGCAGTGGAAGTAACAGCTTACTTGCCGCGGCCGTTCCCTTTATTCTGCGACTGATCAAGCCCCGTCACCTTCACGCCGAGCGCAGCGGCGGCGTAAGCGACAAGAAGCTTCGTCTTCGCGCCGATAGCCGTGATGGTCGACGTGCTACCGTTAAAGCTGCTGCTATCGTTATTATCTTCGGGTTTAGTGGCAGGATCAGTCATAAAAGTTCCATACGGTATCTGCGAAAACAATACCAGCACAAACATAAAGACCGGTTAATAATCAGTGGGTAAATCCCTAACAACCGGTTTTACTTCCATAAATCTTTCCACCACTTGCTGCCAGAGCTGGAAGTAGAGGGTTTCTGGCCTTTATTTTCCATTTTTTTGCGTATTTCGCTGATCTCCCAGCCGGTCAGTTGGGCGAGGTTCTGGGCTTCCTTTTCGAACCGCGCGGGAAGCGAGGTTTCGTATTGCCGCATCTCTTCGCACTGCGCCGAGCCGGTGAAGGGATGTCGCAGCACGTAGCGGCCCTGGAAGTTCTCCTTGTTCTGCGTTTCCTGGAACATCAGGTCTTCCGGGAAATTTTTGGCGTCGTAACGAACATGTAGGCGAGTGACGAACACGTCTTGTGCGCCTGTCTGACGGGGCATGAAGGTGGGGTTTGGTTTGGGGAAGCCGCCTCCTGGCCGGATAACAGGGCCGTTGCCGTCATCTTTCTGCCAGAATACACCCAGCTCGCGCAGCTCCTCGGCGGAAAGCGGGTCGGCGGCGCAGGGATCGCACCAGCCCATATCCCAGGCGTATTCAAGGAAGACAGCTTTCATGCCTTCCTTCTTCACCTGCTCGTCGAACATGGATTTGTAGAAGCTGGCGAAGTCATCCTTCACATACAGCGGAATATCCATGCCGGTCGGGATTTTCACGGTGCGGTAATTGGTGGTTTCCGCGCGGCCGTTCCGGGTGAGCAGCATGATGAACAGTTCCTGCGGCCCGTTGGCGTTCACCGTGCCGAGGCGGATGGGCAGCATGAATTTCTGTGATTCATACGCCACCTGCAGCGGGCGCAGATAGGTGTAACCGAGCTTGCCCTGTTCCTTAAGGTTCACTTTGGCAAGAAAGAATTTCATGTCCTGCTTGATGTAGCTGCCGAGCACGTCCTCCGCGCCATCGGGCACTTTGTAACCATTCTCCGTAAGCCAGGTGAGCAGGCCGCCGCTCTGCTCCGCCGAAAGGATCACGATATCGTATTCGCCGACCGTGTATTCGGCTTCGATTTTCACGCCCAACGCCTTGTCGCGCGCGGCATCCCGTTTGGCGTTTCCCGCGGATTCCATCGCCGCCATCGGCGCCATGGTTTTATACATCCGCCGTTCGCAGGGATTCTCATCGAAATATTCCACCAGTCTGGGCGCGGAATAAGCGTCCAGGTGCTCGACGTATTTGTTCTCCGTGACGTGGATCTGCTCTTTCTCGATCTTGGTCGGCACGGGAATCACGACGCCGAATTCCTTGAGATCGCCCTGGAAGTCGTTGACCATCGTAATGACGTGCTTGTTGTCGTGCGAGGCCAGCACCACCTTGGAGGATTTGTTGAACAGTTTGGTGTCCGCCTTGGCGACGTAGAAGCCGCAGAACGCATTGGCCGCGACGGGGCTGATGCAGAGCAGGGCGGCGAGGGCGAGGGCACGGTTACGCATGAGACACTCCTTTAGGGGCGCGCCAGGAAAATTCAGGCGCGGGAAACGCCTTATCCAGGAGCGGTGTGGTCAGGGAAGCAAGTAAGAGAGCATAGATAAGCCCGTTCGGCTCATAAAGCGAAAAACGGAACCAGGTCGCCAGCACCGCGACCGCAACGGCGAAGATCAGCCGCCCCGTCCATGCGGAGGGCGTGCTGCGCGGATCGGTGATCATGAAGAAGGCGAAAATAAGCAGCGAACCGCTTTTCAGCTGGTGCAGCGGAATGCTCCACGGGTCGCCCAGCCACCATGCGCGCCCGTAGATAATGGCGGCGTAGGCGGCGAGGAAGAGTAGCGCCGTATCCCACCGCGCGGCACGGGTGACGACGAGCATGCCGAACCCCGCCACGAGCAGCGCGAAC
>JAFLCR010000204.1 GCA_017302755.1 Alphaproteobacteria bacterium | reverse complement strand
GAAATAGAAGATATGCCCCACCTCGATACCGCGCGCCTCACGAAGCTGCTCCTTGGGAATGGGGCAGTTGGCGGGATCGTGCTTTTCGTCCGCCGCCGCGTAGAGCTTCCGCATCTCCTCGGAGGACATGGTGAGCTTACCGGCGCGGATGTCGTCGAATTTGGCGTCGTAGAAGATGGCGCTTTCGCCCGTCTCGGCGATGATCTGGAATTCATGGCTCAGATCGCCGCCGATCGCGCCGGTATCCGCCCGCACGGCGATCGCCGTCAGGCCCATGCGCTTGAAGCAGTCGAGATAGGCCTGGTACATGATGTCGTAGGATTTCGTCGCCCCTTCCTTGTCGAGGTCGAAGGAATAGGCGTCCTTCATCAGGAATTCGCGGCCGCGCATCACGCCGAAGCGGGGGCGGATCTCGTCACGGAACTTCCATTGGATGTGGTAAAGGTTGCGCGGCAGGTCGCGGTAGCTTCTGACGCTGGAACGGAAGATGTCGGTGATGACTTCCTCGTTCGTGGGGCCGTAGAGCATCTCGCGGTCGTGGCGGTCGGTGATGCGGAGCATCTCTTTGCCGTAGGCGTCGTAGCGGCCGGTCTGCTTCCACAGCTCGGCGGGCTGGATGGTGGCCATGAGCAGCTCGATGCACCCGGCGGCGTCCATGCTCTCGCGGACGATCTGTTCGATCTTCTTCAGCACCTTGAAACCCAGCGGCAGCCAGGCATAGATGCCGGAGCTGGTCTGGCGGATCATCCCCGCGCGCAGCATCAGGCGATGCGAGGCGATCTGGGCTTCGCTGGGGGTTTCTTTGAGGACAGGCAGGAAGAACTGGGAAAGGCGCACGGAAAAACTCGAAATAAAAGGGACAGGCGGGGATTTAGGCTGAAATTCCGTCATTTGTCAAAGCCTCGTCATCCCGGCGAAGACCGGGATCCAGTGTTGATGGAAGGCTGCGGCTCATGTAACCCTGGATCCCGGTCTTCGCCGGGATGACGAAGCCCAAAAGCGGAGCTTTCATGGACCACGATCTCCTCACCCGCCTGGCCGTCGTCGCCGTCTATTTCGCCGCCCTCTTCGCCATCGGCTATTACGCCGCCAAGCGCATCCACGGGTCGGACGATTTCTTCATCGGCGGCAAGAAGCTGGGCTTCTGGGTGACGTCGTTTTCTTCCGTGGGCGAGTCGGCGTGGCTGTTCCTGGGGCTTTCCGGATTGGGCGCTCTGTATGGGGCCACCGCCTATTGGGTGATGGTCGGCGAGGTGGCGGGGGTGGCCTATCTCTGGTTCAAGATGGGCAAGCCGCTCAAGCATTTGAGCAACGCCTATGGCAGCATCACCATCCCGGATTATCTGGAATCGCGGTTTCAGGATACAAGCCGCGTCATCCGCGTGATGGCGTCGGGCTTCGTGACGGTGTTCCTGCTCATCTATATCGGCGCGCAGGTGGACGCCACGGGTTCCGCCTTTGAATCCTTCCTCAAGGGCAATTATTACTGGGGGGCGCTGCTGGGTTTTGCCATCGTGCTGTTTTACTGCGTCAAAGGCGGCTATATCGCCGCGTGCTGGACGGAACTTTACCAGGGCGTGATGATGTTCATCACCCTGCTCGCCCTGCCGATCGGGCTATATTTCGCCATCGATAATCCCGGCGCCATCGTTCCCACGCTTCAGGCGATGGACCCTACGTTTCTGGAACCCTGGGGCATCGGCGGGTTCTCGATGCTGAATTTGATGGTGATTCTGGGCTTCGTCACCATCGGCCTGGGCCATGCGGGGTCGCCGCAGCTGGTGGTGCGCTTCATCTCCATCCGCGACGACGCGGAAATCGACAAAGGGCGCTGGGTGGCGGTGGTGTTCGCGCTGGTCACCGAACTGGCAGTCATTACGGCAGGCATTATGGGCCGGGCGCTGTTCGCGCCGCAGGCCGATGCCTCGGCGCTCGGTCGCGGGGCACAGAACGTGCTGCCGATGCTGGTGGAAACCTATTTCCCGCCGCTGGTGGTGGGGCTGTATATCGCCGCCGTGCTGGCCGCCATCATGGCCACGATCTCGGCGCTGCTGGTGGTGGCCTCCAGCGCCGTGGCGCGGGATTTTTACCAGCGCATCCTGCATCCGGAGAAAAAGGAATCAGAGCTGACCGGGCTTTCGCGCCGTTTCACCCTCGCCTTCGGCGCGCTGGCCTTCGGGCTTGCCATGCTGGTGGCCGTGACCACGCCGGGGCGGACGATCTTCTGGTTCGTGATTTTCGGCTGGTCGGGCATCACCGCCACCTTCTGCCCGATGATGATTCTGTCGCTCGCCTGGAAAGGTTATACGCGCGGCGGGGCGATCGCTTCGATGGCGGTAGGGTTTTTGAGCATTCCCATCTTTGAATTCCTGCTGCCGAAGCTGGCGGAATACGGCCCGTATTTCACCAATCTTGGCTCACTTGCGCCGGGGTTCGCGCTTTCCATGCTGGCGGGGATCGCGGTGAGCCTCATCAGGCCCAATCCGGAACTCGCCAAAACTATACCGCAAATAGCTCCGCGGGGTTCTTGAACGCCTTGAACTCCATCGCGTTGCCGCTGGGGTCGAGGAAGAACATCGTCTTCTGCTCGCCCACCTTGCCTTCGTAGCGCAGGCGTGGCTCGATCACGAATTTTACTCCTGCCTGTTTCACCCGCTCGGCGAGCTTGTCCATCTCCCCCCAGGGAAGCACCGCGCCGAAATGGCGCAGCGGCACGGAAATGCCGTCTACTTCGCTGGTGTGGCTCTCCTTCCCTACGTTTTCGCGCAGATGCGCCGAAAGCTGGTGGCCGAAGAAATCGATATCGATCCAGTGATCCGTCATGCGGCCTTGTTTGCAGCCGAGCACGTCGCAGTAAAAACGGCGGGTTTCCTCTATATCCCTGACCGGAAAGGCCATATGGAACGGAGGAATCATTCCTACCTCACCACCGCCTTGCCGCCGATGGCGTCGCAATCCACATCCGGGTTCACGAGCTGGCCGTCGAGATAGCTTTCTTCGCCGCGCACCTCAAGCGTGCCCACGGGAATGGTGGTGACGGAGGTATCGAGATGCGGGTTGTTGACATAAGGTTTTACCGGCACGCCCAGCGGCACTTCGATGTTGTGCATGGCGCCCAATTCCACGGAGGGGTTCAGATCGGCGGAAGCGACATCCCGCCCGTGCACGTCCACGTCGGCGCGGTAAGACGGATCGCCCGATGCCCGCACCGCCTGGCAGGGGTGAGAACGGGTAATGCTGATCTCTTCCGCCAAGGCCGAAAAAGATAGGAGAGAGAGGGCAAATGCCACCAATTTCTTCATTTCATGACTCCGCGTATAGGGATGAACCCGCTATGGATGAACCACAATATCGCCGCCGTTGCCGGAATGGAAGCAAGGGTTGCCCACAGAATCTTTTTCCAGACCATCGGCTTTTCCGGCGCACCGGCGCTATGCCCCGCTTCGATCTGGTCCGGCTGACGAACGCCAATTGGCAGCAACATCAGAAAAATCAGCCACCAGGTGATGGAAAACACCACGATGATGGCAACCGAAGACATTACACCTGCTCCAGTTCCACCAGCGTGCCGAAGCAATCCTTCGGGTGCAAAAACAGCACCGGCTTGCCGTGGGCGCCGATTTTCGGTTCACCGTCGCCCAGCACGCGGGTTCCGGCGGCTTTTAGGGTGTCGCGGGCCGCAATGATGTCCTCCACCTCGTAGCAGACATGGTGCATGCCGCCGGAGGGGTTCTTCTCCAGAAACGCCGCGATGGGGGATTTTTCGCCCAGCGGGTGCAGCAACTC
>JAFLCR010000203.1 GCA_017302755.1 Alphaproteobacteria bacterium | reverse complement strand
CCATTTCGGCCATAAGACGAAACGCTGGAACCCCCGCATGGCCCCGTATCTGTTCGGCGTGCGCGGCGACATCCATATCATCGATCTGCAGCAGACCCTGCCGTTGCTCCACAAAGCGCTCACTTTCGTGCGCGACACCGTGGCCAATAACGGCCGCGTGCTGTTCGTCGGCACCAAGCAGCAGGCACAGGAGCCGATCGCCGAAATGGCGAAGCGCTGCGGCCAGTATTACGTGAATCATCGCTGGCTGGGCGGCATGCTCACCAACTGGCGCACGGTGTCCAACTCCATCAAGGCGCTCAAGAAGCTTGAAGAGCAGCTCGGCAACGACATGCACGGCCTGTCCAAGAAGGAAGTGCTGAACCTCACCCGCCAGCGCGAGAAGCTCGAGCGTTCGCTCGGCGGCATCAAGGACATGGGCGGTCTGCCGGATATCATCTTCCTGATCGACACCAACGTCGAATCGCTGGCCATCAGCGAAGCGCAGAAACTCGGTATCCCCGTGGTGGCGATTCTGGACAGCAATTCCTCGCCTGACGGCATCACCTATCCGGTGCCGGGCAATGACGACTCCACCAAGGCGATCCGTCTCTACTGCCGCCTGGTTTCCGACGCGGTGCTCTCGGGCATCCAGCGTGAAATGGAAATCTCCGGTGTAGATATCGGTGAATCCGCGGAAATCCCTGCCGGCATGCAGGCGAAGGTGGAAGCTGCTTCCGCTGCTGACCTTGCCAAGCTGACCGAAGCCAAAGGCCCGGAAGTAAAGGTAAAGAAGTCTCGCGCCAAGAAGGCGGACACCGAGGAAGCCCCGGCTGAAGAAGAAGCCAAGGCTGAAGAAGCGCCTGCCAAGAAGACGCGCAAAAAAGCGTAATCAACTCCACCCCGCAAGGGGGTTTGACCACGATCTGTTCCCGCCTCCGCGCATCAGCGCGAGGCGGGAACGCACATACGAAGAAGGATACAATCATGACTGAAGTCACTGCCCAAATGGTGAAGGAACTCCGCGAGCAGACCGGCGCCGGCATGCTCGATTGCAAAAAAGCGCTCGCTGAAAACGGCGGCGACCATGAAGCGGCGAAGGACTGGCTACGCAAGAAAGGGCTTTCCGCTGCCGCGAAGAAGTCCGGCCGCGTGGCTGCCGAAGGTTTAGTAGCCGTGTATGCCGCCGGCACGGAAGGCGCCGCCATCGAGCTCAACTCCGAAACCGATTTCGTGGCCCGTAATCCAGACTTCCAGAAAGTCGCCGGTGAAGTGGCCAAGCTGGCTCCCGTTGCGAAGGGCGACGTGGAGAAGCTGAAAACCGCCTCTTATCCCGGCACTGGTCGCAATGTAGCCGATGAAATCGCCAATCTCGTCGGTGTGATAGGCGAGAACATGAATCTGCGCCGCACGGCTTACCTGCAGGTTAGCCAGGGCGTGGTGGCGAGCTATATCCACAACGCGGTCGTGCCCGGCGCGGGCAAGATCGGCGTGCTGGTGGCGCTCGAGTCCGCCGCTCCCGTTGATAAGTTGCAGGCGTTTGGCAAGCAGCTGGCGATGCACGTCGCCGCCGCCCGCCCTGAAGCCCTGACCAGCGCGGATGTGGATGGCAAGAACCTCGAGCGCGAAAAACAGATTTTCCGTGAGCAGGCGCTGGCTTCCGGCAAGCCGGAGAACATCGTGGACAAGATGGTCGAAGGCCGTGTCCGCAAGTACTACGAAGAAGTGGTGCTGCTGGAGCAGGTCTACGTGGTGGACGGCAAGAGCAAGGTGTCTGACCTCATTGCCAACGCCGGCAAGGAATTGGGCGCGCCGGTGAAGCTCACGGGCTTCATTCGCTACGGCCTTGGCGAAGGCATCGAGAAGCAGGAATCCGATTTCGCGGCCGAAGTCGCCGCGGCGGCGGGCACGGCTGCTGCCTGAATTCAGGAATAATGCGGGGCGGTGAAAATCCGCTCCGCAAATCCCGACAATGGCGCTAGCATGCCGTCTAAGCAGGTGAGATAGAACATGTCAGACCCGTTACCCAAGCCGAAGAAATCCTCAGACGCCTACCGTTACGGCAGGGTGCTCCTCAAGATTTCCGGCGAGGCGCTGATGGGCGAACTGCCCTATGGGCAGGACATGAAGATCATTGAACGCATCTGCAGCGACATCGCGCAGGTGCATGCCGCTGGCGTACAGATCTGTCTGGTGGTGGGCGGTGGCAACATTTACCGCGGCATGAGCGGCGAAGCCAATGGCATGGAACGCGCCAGCGCTGACTACATGGGCATGTTGGCCACGGTGCTGAACGCGCTCGCCCTTCAGAACACGCTGGAGAAAATGCTGGTCGACACCCGCGTGCTATCCGCGATCGAGATGAAGGAAATCTGCGAGGTCTATATCCGCCGCCGGGCGATCCGCCATCTGGAACACAACCGCGTGGTGATCTTCGCCGCGGGCACGGGGAATCCCTTCTTCACCACCGACACAGCCGCCGCCCTGCGCGCCGCCGAGATGGGCTGCAACGCGATTCTCAAGGCGACGATGGTGGACGGCGTCTACTCCGCCGACCCGAAGAAAGACAAGAACGCCCAGCGTTACGACAAGCTAACCTACATGGACGTGCTTTCTAAGGATCTCAAGGTGATGGATGCCTCGGCCATCTCGCTGGCGCGCGAGAACAAGATTCCGATGCTAGTCTTCCCCATTCATACTCCCGGTTCCTTCGGCCAGGTGCTGCAGGGCAAGGGAGCCTACACCCTCATCAGCGAGTAAGACTATGAATACTACCGTTGCAGGATTTGACATTGCCGAATACCGCCGCCGCATGGAAGGCGCGCTGGCCACGCTGAAACACGAATTCTCCGGTCTTCGCACAGGCCGCGCCAGCACGACGATGCTGGACCCCGTCCAAGTGGAAGCGTACGGCTCGATGATGCCTCTCGCCCAGCTTGCCACCGTTAGCGCACCGGAGCCGCGCATGCTCTCGGTGCAGGTGTGGGACAAGGGCATGGTGAAGGCGGTGGAGAAGGCGATTATCTCCTCCGGCATGGGCCTGAACCCCATGACGGACGGCCAGTTGCTGCGTATTCCGCTGCCAGATCTCAGCACCGAGCGCCGCAAGGAGCTGGTGAAGCTCGCGGCCAAATACGCCGAGGCTGCGAAAGTGGCGATCCGCAACGTCCGCCGCGACGGCATGGATCGCGTGAAGAAGCTGGAGAAGGACGGCGATATCTCTGAAGACCAGCAGCGCAACCTCTCCGACGAGCTGCAGAAGCTCACCGACAGCGAGGTGAAGAAGGTCGACGAGGCGCTCGCCTCCAAGGAAAAAGATATTCTCCAGGTATAGAATCGTGAAAAGCGCCGCCATCGCCGAGCCGCTCGATTCTCCCGCCTCGGTATCCAGCGGCGGGGAGGGGTTGCGCCATATCGCCGTCATCATGGACGGCAACGGCCGATGGGCCAAGGCCAAGGGTCTGCCCCGCGTGGCCGGGCATAAGAAAGGCGCAGAATCAGTGCGCGCCATTATCAAGAACTGCACGGCCGCGAACGTCCCCTACCTCACGCTTTATGCTTTTTCCGCCGAAAACTGGCGCCGCCCTGAAGGCGAAGTGAACGAGCTGATGGGCCTGCTGCGCTTCTACATCAAGCAGGAACTGAAGGAGCTGCACGCGAACGGCGTGCGTTTGCGCTTTATCGGCGACATTGAGCGTTTGCAGTCCGATATCCGCGATTCCCTGCGCGAAGCGGAGGCGCTGACAAAGAGCAATACGACGCTGAATCTTCAGATCGCACTCAGCTATGGCAGCCGGCAGGAACTGGCGCATGCCGT
>JAFLCR010000202.1 GCA_017302755.1 Alphaproteobacteria bacterium | reverse complement strand
ATTGGCGCCGCCGGCACCTGCACCGGTGCCGTCCGTCGTCGGCGCGGTTTCGCAAGCAACGAGGAGGAAAAGCGCGGGGAGCGCGTGGAGAAACTTCAGATTCATGACTAAACCTCTAAAAATTCGGATTATTTTAGCGAGCACCGCTCGTTGCCGGAAAGCCTCGCCCCCGGCCGGAAAGCGTTTCATGGGAACATACGCATAATTTAAATACATACAATGCCCGACGGAAAAACCTGAGGTAAAAACCTGTTTTTTGCGGGTTAATGTGATCAAAATGCCACGAATATGCTTCATTCCCGCATGGGTTCCGGCTTATTAACGATCGCCACCAGCGTGTAGCTGATGATCATGAGCAGCAGCCAGCTGCCCAGCTTGCCGAGGGAGACGGGCGCCCACCCTTTTATCTGGTTCGGGTAGAGCCAGGCGCTGCTGAACGTGGCGATATTCTCGGCAAAAAAGATGAATAGCGCCACCAGAAGAAAGCCCAGCAAGAGCGGCATTTTCCGGTAAGTCAGGCGGATGCGGTAATGCACCCAGCTACGGCGAAGGAGCCAGGCCGTAACCAGAAAGAGCGCATAACGCATATCCGGCAGATAGTGATGGCTGAAGAAGTTGAGGTAGATGCCCGTGGACAGCAACAGCAATCCCACCAGCGGCGGGTGCGCCGTGAAGCGGAACTCAAACAGCCGCCAGGCGCGCGCAATGTAAGAGCCGACCGCCGCGTACATGAAGCCGGAAAAAAGCGGCACGCCGCCGATGCGCAACAGGCTTGGTTCCGGATAGGTCCATGAACCCATGGAGGTTTTGAAAATCTCCATCACTGTGCCGACAATGTGAAAGAGCAGGATGACTTTTGCCTCCTCAAGCGTCTCCATGCGGAAGGCAAGCATTGCCGCCTGAATCAGGCAGGCGGCGATAACGAGGAAATCGTAACGGGCCAGCGCGGCATCGCGCGGATAGAAAAGATGGGTGGCCAGCAGCAGCGCCAGCATCAGCCCGCCAAACAAACAGGCCCAGCCCTGTTTCAGCCCGAAGCGGAGAAACTCGTGCAGAAAAACGCGGGGCGCCGAGCCGTCGGCCCAGCGCCCCAATGCATCGTCGAAGCGCCGCCCCCAGGCAAGCAGGGGCCAGACGCGCTGCGCGCTATGTTGGCGCACGGATTACTTCGAGAGCAGCGGCGACCAGGCGGGGTCGGAGGCCTCGATCGGCGTCATTACCTGGCGCTCGTTGGCGCCGGTCAGATCGATCGAATAGAGCCGCGATTGCGCACCACGCTCCTGGCGGGTAAACATGATCACACGGCCATTGGGCGCCCAGGTCGGGCCCTCCACCATGTAGCCTTCGGAAAGCACGCGCTCGCCGGAACCATCGGTTCTCATGACGCCGATATAGAAGCGCCCGCCCTGCATCTTGGTATAGGCGATTAGGTCACCGCGCGGCGACCAGACCGGCGTACCGTAACGCCCGTCGCCGAAGCTGATGCGGCGCACATTGCCGCCGTCGGCATCCATCACATAGAGCTGCTGGCTGCCGCCGCGATCGGAGTTGAAGACGATGCTGCGGCCATCCGGCGAGTAGCTGGGCGACGTGTTGATCGAGCTGTCGTTCGTCAGCTTGCGCTGCTGGCGCGTGCGCAGGTTCATCTCATAAATGCTGGTGACGCCGTTGGCAGCGATCGACATCAATACCTTATGGCGGTCATTGCCGAAGCGCGGCGCGAAGGACATGCCCTCGAAATTACCCAGCATCTCTTCGCGACCACTGGCCAGGTCGCGCAGATAGACCGCCGGCTTGCCGCGGGCGTAAGACATGTAGAGGATCTGCTGCGTGTCGGGCGAGAAGCGCGGCGTCAACACGAGGGCGCGACCGTCGGTGAGGAACTGGTGGTTCTCGCCGTCCTGATCCATGATCGCCAGGCGCTTGACGCGGCGGCGGGCGGGGCCGGTTTCGGCCACGTAGACGACGCGGGTGTCGAAATAGCCCTCTTCGCCGGTGATACGCTTATAGATCTCATCGGCCACGATGTGGGCCACGCGCCGCCAGCTGGATTTCGGAGCCGTGAATTCCTTGCCGCCGATCGCCTGGCCGCCCAGCACGTCCCACAGCATGAAGATGACCTTGAGGTCATTGCCCTGCACCGTCACCGAACCGGTGACGAGCGCCTGCGCGCCGATGCCTTTCCAGTCCGCGAAGCGCGGCATGGAGGGGGGATAAGTGATCTTCTCGATGAACGAACCCTTATCGAGCGGGCGGAACAGGCCGGAACGCGACAGGTCGTTCGCAATGACCTGGGTGATGCGGCGTCCGAAATCCGCACCGTCCTCGTTATTGGAGGGAAGGTCCGGAATGGCTATGGGAAGCGGATCCGCCACACCCTTGGTGATATCGATGCGCAATGCCGCGTGCGACATTCCAGGCACAAGAACCACCAGCGCGAGCGCCGCGATCCACCAGCTTTTCTTCATACCCCACCTCTTTATCGTAGCCGTGATGTCGTTTGTCTTACCCAGCTTCCGGGCGCGAGTCAAACGGCAGATCAGTAGAGCATTTCCTTGGGATCAAAATTCAATTCGAGTTCTTCCCAGCTCGCGTATTTCTCCTGCGAGAGGCCAAGAAGAGGGCTGGACTTGCGCACGGCGCGCACGGCGCTGTCGGCGGCGGCGCGGTAGAAGCTGTCGCTGCCGTAGCGCCCCCTGTCCACCACATCGACGGAGCGCACCGTGCCGTCACGGTTGAGCTTGATGTTCAGCAGCACGACCAGGTTCATCGCGTCTTTCGCGCCTGCGGGAATGTTCCAGTTGCGCTGGATCTGCTGGCGGATGGCGTCCTTCTCCGAAAGCGACAGCGGCATGGTCGGGTTGAACGGGCCGGTAGCGGGTTTCTCGGAAGGATTATCCACCGCCTGCAACGTCTTGGGCTGCGGTTGCTGCTCGGCCTTGGCCTTGATGTCTTTCAGAATCTGGTCGAGCGTCGGCGCTTCTTTCGGCTTTTCCTTGGGCTTCGCCTGCTCCTTGGGTTTTTCTTTCGGTTCTTCTTTCGGCTTTTCCTGAACCTTCGGTTTCTCCTTGGGCGTGGGCAAAGGTTCCGGTTTCGGTTCCGGCTTTTTCTCCTCGGGCTTAGGCGGGGTCGGGGCAGGCTTCTCCTGCTTGGGCGGAGAGACGGGCTTGGGCGGCGTCTGCTGCGGCTGCGGCTTCGGCGGCGCGCTGGGGCGGACGTTGGAGACGGTGGAAATGGGAAGAATCTCCGCCGTGATCGCCTGCTCCTCCGGTTCAAGCTGGCGGTCGAACAGGCTCGGCAGGCCGAAAACGATCAGCAAGAACACCACCGCATGCATGATCGCGGAATAGGTGAAGGATTTCTTGCGGATATCCGTCGTGTCCGTTGCCAGTTCGCTGCGCTTCGGCAGCTTGTCCTGGCTCGGCGGGCGCGAGCCACCGCCACCGCCCAGCATCTGGCCGCCGCCTAGCACCATGATGTCGCCGTCATCCGCGCCGCGCCGCCCGAAGGCACGCTGTTCGGAAGCGCGGGATCCCGCAGAGCGGGGCTCCACCGTATTGGCCGGGCCGCGCTTCATGGTGGAGGAATAACGCATGGGTTATTTTCTTCTGCCGCCCGAATTCTCGGTGAGGAACGCCACCTTGCCGAAGCCCGCCGCGTTGATCTCGCCCATGACCTGCATCACCTTGCCGTATTCGACGCTCTTATCGCCGCGCACGTAGATTTTCGTATCCATCTTCTGCTTGGTGATGGCTTCGAGCTTGGGGCCAAGCATCGCGAGCTCGACCGGCGTCTCCTGGATATACACCGCGCCATCGCGGCGGATGGTGACGGTGAGCGGCTCATCGTC
>JAFLCR010000201.1 GCA_017302755.1 Alphaproteobacteria bacterium | reverse complement strand
CGCTCGACGAAATACTCGTCCTCCAGCGCGATGCGCTCCAACTCCATGGCGATCTTGAGCAGCGGCTCTTCGGGGTTGCCCAGTTCGTCGAGCACTTCTTTGCAGGTCTTGCGCAGCACGGTCGCGCGCGGATCGTAGTTTTTGTACACGCGGTGGCCGAAGCCCATGAGGCGGAAGGGGTCGTTCTTGTCTTTCGCCTTCTTGATGAATTCGGGAATGCGGTCGAAAGAACCGATTTCCATCAGCATTCTGATCACGGCCTCATTCGCGCCACCATGCGCCGGCCCCCAGAGCGAGGCGATGCCCGCGCCAATGCATGCGAAGGGGTTTGCACCAGAGGAGCCCGCCAGGCGAACCGTGGAGGTGGATGCATTCTGTTCGTGGTCGGCATGGAGAATAAGGATTTTGTCCATCGCCCGGGCCAGCACGGGGCTGACCTTGTATTCCTCGCACGGAGTCGCGAACATCATGTGCAGGAAATTTTCCGCGAAGCCGAGCTTGTTTTGCGGATAGATGAACGGCTGGCCGATGGAGTATTTATAAGCCATCGCGGCCAGGGTTGGCATCTTGGCGACCAGGCGGTAAGCGGCCAGTTCGCGCTGGTCGGCCTTATGGATGTCGAGCGAGTCGTGGTAGAACGCCGAGAGCGACGCCACCGCGCCCACCAGAATCGCCATCGGGTGCGCCCGGCGCGGGAAACCGCGGTAGAGGAACTGCAACTGCTCGTGCGCCATCGTGTGATTGGTGATGGTTTTTACGAAGTCGGGCTTCTGCTTCTTGTCGGGAAGATCGCCGTACAGCAGCAGATATGCCACTTCGAGGAAATCGGATTTTTCTGCCAGATCCGCAATATCGTAGCCGCGGTAGCGCAGGATGCCCTGGTCGCCGTCGATAAAAGTTATCGAGGAATCGCACGACGCCGTGGAAAGGAAACCCGGATCGTAGGTGAAACAGCCAGTTTCGCCGTAGAGCTTGGTGATGTCGATCACGTCCGGCCCTTCCGTGCCCTTCAGGACGGGGTAGGAATAGGTCTTGCCGTCGAGCGTCAGCGTGGCGGTGCGGTTCGTTTCAGGCGTTGGCACTTTCTTAAGATTCGACATGATTATCCTCTGAGCGGGGAAGGAGATGGGAATGCTCCCACTTATGGAGGAAACAGGTAAAAAAACCATTCATGGCGCATCCGCCCTGGCGCTTGGCCTGTATGTCGCGGCATTTTTTCTTGTATTTCACACGCTTTTTCTTGACCTTACCCGCGCGGACGGCGACACGGGATGGCACTTGGCCGCGGGCAGGCTGATCCTGGAACAACATAACATTCCGATACAGGATCCGTGGTCCTTCACGGCCGAAGATACGGTTTGGTTGAATCTTTCCTGGGCTTTTGATGTTTTTCTGGCAGCGGGCGAACGCTTAATGGGGCAGGGCCTTTTCCTGCTTCCTCAAATCGCCGGCGCGGCGCTGCTGACATTGGTTGTTGTCTGCGCCTTGAGGCTGGGCGCGTCACCGCCCGCTACGTTGCTGGCTGTGTTACCACTCATGCTTTACCTGCCGCAATCCCTGACTCTGCGCCCGCAACTTATTACATTGCTGAGCGCCGTGGCAGCCTATGCTTGTTTGCGCTTTGGCCGGTCGTGGCGGTGGCCGGTGTTTTTCCTGCCCACGTTGACATTGATATGGGTCAACACCCATGGCGGCGTGCTGTTGCTTTTTCCGATTCTGGGGGCGTTCGCCGCCGAAGCCATCCTTATGGCGCAGTGGCGCCGCCTGGGCTGGCTCACGTTTGCTTGCGCCATATGCCTGCTTATGCTCTATGCGAATCCCCTGGGCGGAAATCTCTTTGAAGCCATGAACCGCACCATGGCCGGCGCCTCGCGCGGGTTCATCGACGAATGGCAGCCCGTAGCCTGGGGCGAGGATGCGGTTCCGACACTCTGGCTGACCATCTCGGCGCTTTCAGGCGCGTTGCTTCTGCATAAGCTGCTCACGCCTTACAGCAATACGATTCCGCGCCTCGGCCATGGGATCGCTCAACTGCTCGGCGGCGGCGCGCCGGAAGCCTGGATTTCCGCAAAGCATCCGCGCCCGCATCTGGCAGACGGCCTGTTGCTGATCCTGTTTTTTCTGCTGGCCACCACCGCGCTGCGCCATGTGACGCTGTGGATGCTGCTTTCCTTGCCTTTGGTCGCGCGCGGACTCACGCAGCTGCGCGCGCTGGCAAGCGCGCCAGGACTGGAGCGCGATCTGACATCCCCACGCGCCTTGCGAGGAGCGTGGGCGGCGATGCTGCTTGCCGCTCTGCTTGCCGCATTTGCCCCCGTTTCCTGGAAGCGCCAGGCCGCGCCCGCATGGCCGGAAGAGGAAGCGGGCTGGATTGTGGCCAATCTGCCAGGAGCGCTTGTGTTTAACCATTACAATTATGGGGGATTGCTGATCGAGCGCAGCATGGGCACGGCAAAGGTCTTCGTCGACGGAAGGGCCGAAACCGCGTATCCTGGGAACGTGCTTTTAGATTACCGACGCTTTCATTTCATGGAGGAGGGATGGCAGGACTTGCCCAAACGCTATGGTGCCAATGTTATTCTTTTTCCACTGAATGCGCCGCAAACAGAATGGTTCCGGAAGCAGCCAGGCTGGCGGGAGGCGCATACCGGCAATGTCGCCGCCGTGCTGGTGCGAGAAGGAGATGAACGATGAACGATGTGCTGCTTTCCATCGTGGTGCCCGCGCATAATGAGGCGCAAGGGTTGGATTTATTTTTCGGCCGCGTCATCCCCATTCTTGAAACCATCACCAGGGACTGGGAAATCATCTGCATCGACGACGGCAGCCGCGACGATACGCTCAATGTGTTGCTGCATTACCGCCAGGCTGACACGCGCGTGAAGGTGCTGCGACTGTCGCGCAATTTTGGCAAGGAAGCGGCGCTTTCCGCCGGGCTGTTCCATGCGTCCGGCAAGGCGGTGATTCCCATTGACGCCGATTTGCAGGATCCGCCGGAGCTGATTCCGGCCATGATGGAGAAATGGCAGGAAGGGTACAAGGTGGTGCTGGCCACCCGCCGCTCACGGCCTGGCGATTCCTGGCTTAAGCGGAAATCCGCGCACTGGTTCTATCGCCTCATCAACCGCGTGGCCACCATCCCGATCCCTGAGAATACCGGCGACTTCCGGCTGATGGATGCGATGGTCATCGACCACATCCGCCGCTTTCCAGAGCGCACGCGCTTCATGAAGGGGCTATTCGCCTGGGTAGGGTTTTCCACCTGCGTGCTCACCTTCGACCGTGAGGAACGGGCCGCCGGCAACACGACCTGGAATTACTGGAAGCTTTGGAAATTCGCACTGGACGGCATTTTTTCCTTCACCACCATGCCGCTGCATGTGTGGAGCTATATTGGCGGTTTCGTCTCCGCATCCGCGTTCGCGTACGGCAGCTACCTGATCGGGCGCACGATTTTCCTTGGTACGGACGTACCGGGCTACGCATCACTGATGGTGGTGGTACTATTCCTCGGCGGCATCCAGCTTTTGAGCCTAGGCATCATCGGGGAATATGTGGGGCGGATCTACCGCGAAACCAAACAGCGCCCGTTGTTCATCGTGGAGCAGAAATGGGGATTTCAAGACACGCATCATTAACGCTTTCTTGGTGGTTGGCCCGTAAAGTTCGGCTAGGGTATTTTGCCAGGAATGGCGTGGTTCAAAATATAAGCATGCAGGTAGGGGAATGCTTTTTGTATTCGGTTTAATTGTTGTATTCGGCTCGGTTATCAGCGGATACCTGATGCACCATGGCAAATTGGAAGTGCTGTGGCAACCTCACGAATACGTGATCATCATCGGCGCCGCCATTGGCGCGTTTATCATCGCCAACCCGCTAAAAACCGTGACGGG
>JAFLCR010000200.1 GCA_017302755.1 Alphaproteobacteria bacterium | reverse complement strand
CCGCCGATGCAAGTGCCGCTTAGCCCTTTCTTAAGACAGATCACCGAAGATAAGGGAAAGGATTTCAAGGCGTTCCATGAATATCGAGCAAATTCGCGGCATTCTCGGAGGGTTCCGTAAGCCCCCGGCGGAGGAGGTCCCCATCCCCGCCCCGCCGCTCGCCCCGGTGGACGTGAAGGAGTTGGAAGCCATGGCCGCTTCGGCCACCCGCGTGGCCTACCATCTGTGCTATCCTGTCCAGTTCAAATACCGGACCAATGTCAGCAACGACTACGCCCTGCTGATCCTGCGCGAAATCCTGCATCTGCCCGGCGACTACCTTTTCCGCTGCATCGTGAAGGACGGCGGCCAGCCGCGCCTCTTCGCCATGTCGCGCATGTCGGAATTCACCAGCGGCCACACCGGCGCGCCGGTGGACAGCATGGAGGCGTTCATCGAGCGTTTCCGCATCTTCGACGACACGGATTATTTCGACATCCGCATCGCCCTGAACCTGCTGCTTTACCTGGCCCGCGCCGACGGCCGCTACACACCGGAAGAACGCGCCGTACTCTCCGCCTTCACCGACCGCTTCTGCGCCAAGCGCGGCGAAGACTCGGCGAAGATCAAGGATTACCTGCAAAACGCCTACGTCACCCAATACACCTTCCTCGAAGCTCTGCGCGAGCTGGACCGCCTGCCGCCGGAAGACATCCGCGACCTCATCGACACCGCCAGGGTGCTGATCGAGGCGGATCATTCCATCTCCCCGGAAGAGCACGATTTTTTCTCGCGCCTGGATTTGGCGATGCGGTCACGCGCCTGAACCTGCCATTCAATAAATATTAACTCCCATGCGCCATGCTATTCCCATTCAATTCAGGAGAATAGCGCATGAACCGTGGACTTATCGCCTCGATGCTGCAAGGCTTCGCCAAGCAGAAGATCGCCCAGAACGCCGACAGCAAGGAAGAAGAGCTCCTCAGCCTTGCCGACGCCGAGCAGGAAGAGATCGACGAAGCATTCCTGGCCGCCACGCCCATCGCCACCTATCTGTGCTACCCGATGCAGTTCAACTACGAGGATGATGACGGCTCCACCATCATCCGCCTGGTGGCCCTGAAAGAAATCCGCAAGGCGGGCGCCGACTACCTGTTCCGCTGCATGAGCGACGAAGACAAAGGGCACCGCATCTTCGCCAGCTCGCGCATGAGCACCGTCACCGCTGGCCAGACCGGCTACAAGGTCGAGGATTTCGCCGCCTTCGCCAAGCGCTTCGAGCATTTCAAGGACAACGACTTCGTCGACATCCGTCGCGCGCTGCACATCATGCTGTTCCTGGCCCGCTCAGACGGCCGTTACCTGCCAAGCGAAAAGAAGATCGTCGCCGATTTCATCCACGGCTTCTGCACCCAGCGCAAGGAAGACCCGAAGCGGATGGACGATTACCTCAACAACGCCTTCATCCACTACAACGTGTTCATGGAAGCCGTGCGCGAGCTTGGCAAGATCTCGGATGAGGACATGCAGGCCATCGTCTCCACGGCCCGCCAGCTGATCCAGGCCGACCTCGCCACCGCCAAGGACGAGGAGCGCTTCTACCAGCAGCTCGAGCAGGCAATCCGTAGCGCGGCTTGAGCATATATCCAACCAATGAAATTCCTGTTTGACGGGGAAACTCATGAGTCTGCCTGAAGAAGCTTACATCATGCCTGAAGATGAAAAGAAGGTATCCGAGATCCTTCAGGACATGGCAAACTCCGCCAGCGACGGCGAGATCACGGTGAAGGACATGCTCGACCTCGCGGGGGACCGGGCGCTCTATTTCGCCGCCATGCTGTTCGCGCTCCCGGGCGCGCTGCCGTTCATCGGCAACATCGCCATCTTCGAGGTGCTGATGGGCCTTCCCGTGACCATCATCGGCGTGCTGATGATGACCGGCCACCAGAAGCTCTGGCTTCCCCCGCACATCCTGAAACACAAGTTCAGCGGCTCATGGATGAAGGACGTGTTTGAAAAAGGCGTCTTCGCCTTCCGGCTGGTGGAGCGCTACAGCGCCATCCGCCTGCCCGAATTGACCGGCGCCGCCGTGGAGCGCGTCATCGGCATTCTCTTCGTCTGGATGAGCATCGCCTGCTTCTTCGACGTACACTTAAGCGAATCCTGGGCGCCGCGCCTGGTGGTGGTGCTTTCCTTCGGCCTGCTTTCCAAGGACGGCTACGTGGTCGCCGGCGGCCTGGGCCTGACGCTGTTAACGGTGTTGTTGAGCTAGTTGTTCATTTGCTACGGCTTTCTACCCCCTCCCCCTCTGAGGGGGAGGGTTGGGGTGGGGGTTGCCCACGCCTCTTTCCTCGACAGAATCCACCCATATGCTATGTTAAAAGACACTATCCTCGGAGAGTTTTTATGAAAATCAAATGGATACTCCTGGCCGCCACCCTCACCGGCTGCACGACGATAAAAGAAACTTCGAGCGACATCATGAACTGGGCGGACTGCACCTTCCCCGTCTACACCTCCGAGGGCTGGAGCAAGAACTGCGATCCCAAGACCAACACCTCTAATTGGGACGCGCAGCAGAAAGCCCAGGCAGAAGCCCAGGCCAAGGCGCGGGCCGCACAACCTCAGCAACAGCAGCCGCGCGGCACCACCAGCGACGGCTTCATGCTTCCCGGCACGCCCTCCGCCGCCCAGCCTTGACCCATCCGGCGCTTCCTGACATCCGCGCCCTGCTCGGGGATGCCAACGTCCTGACAGGCGGCGACACCGAACCCTATGACACCCCCTGGCGCGGCGTGGAATATAAAGGCACGTCCGCGCTCGTCGCCCTGCCCGCCTCGGTGCCGCAGCTTCAGGCGCTGGTGCGGCTCTGCGCTGACCGGCGCATTCCTATCGTACCCCAGGGGGGCAACACCGGCCTGGTCGGCGGCTCCACGCCCGACGCATCCGGCAACGAGATCATTATCAGCACCAAACGCCTGCGCGCCATCCGCGCCATCGACGGCGCCAATGCCTCCGCCACCGTGGAAGCGGGGCTGACCCTCGCCGAAACCAAGGAGAAGCTGGCTCAGCAAGGCTGGCTGTTCCCGCTCGGCATGGCTTCGGAAGGCTCCGCCACCATCGGCGGCTGCCTCGCCACCAATGCGGGCGGCATCCAGGTGCTGCGCTATGGCATGATGCGTGAGCTCACCATCGGCATCGAAGCCGTGCTCCCCGACGGCTCCCTCTTCTCCGACCTTTCGGGACTCCGCAAAGACAACACCGGCTACGGCCTTTCCCAACTTCTCATCGGCTCCGAAGGCACGCTCGCCGTCCTGACCGCCGCGAGCCTTCGCCTCGTGCCGATGCCCAAACAACGCGTCACCGCCTGGGCCTCGCTGCCCGACATCACCTCCGCCCTTGCATTGCTAAACCTCGCCCGCGCGCGTTGCGACAGCTTCCTCACCGCCTTCGAGCTGATCGGCGGCGACGCCCTCTCCCTCGTCACCAGCCATATCGAAGGCTGCCGCGCCCCGGTGGCGGAAACACTTCCCTGCCACGTGCTGCTTGAATGTCAGGCCGCCGATCCCGACCTGCCTATCGCCGACGCATTGGAGCGCACCCTCGCCGACGCGATGGAAAAAACCCTCGTGCACAATGCCGTCCTCGCCCGCAGCGACACGGAAGCCGCCAGCCTGTGGAAGCTGCGTGAAGCCATCACCGAAGCCCAGCGCCATGCCGGCGTGACGATCAATTTTGACATCAGCCTCCCCATCGCCCGCCTCGACGAATGGGTGGAAGCCGCCCGCAAAGCCGTGCACAAAACCCATGCCGACACTTCGATCATCATGTTCGGCCATCTCGGCGACGGCAACCTGCACTTCAACCTCCTGGAGCGCGACCCCGCGAAGAAAGACGCCTTCCTCGCCCGCAAGCCCGAA
>JAFLCR010000020.1 GCA_017302755.1 Alphaproteobacteria bacterium | reverse complement strand
GGAGCCGCCGGAGACATTGTCTTCGCCGTTGCCGCCATAGAGCGTATCCTGGCTGTTGCCGCCGCTCAGAGAATCGTCGCCGTCGCTGCCGTAAAGCAGGTCGTTGCCGATGCCGCCGAGCACGGTGTCATCGCCATTGCCGCCATAAACGGTATCCGCGCCCGCAATGTCGGTGGCCGAATAATCGCCGTAGATGTGGTCATTGCCGTCACCGCCGTAAAGCAGGTCGTCGCCCGTGCCGCCGAACAGCGTATCATTGCTGTCGCCACCGAAGAGCACGTCATTGAAGAGGCCGCTGCCGGTCGATTCGACCTGAACCTTGGCGAACTCCTCCGGCTCACCACGGAAGTAATCGCCGTAAAGCAGATCTTCCTTCGCGCCGCCATAGAGCGTATCCGCACCATCGCCGCCGAAGAGCGTGTCGTCGCAGCCTTCGCCGCGCAGCACGTCGTCGCCGCCCTTGCCGTAGATCTTGTCGGCCAGCGCGCCGCCGATGATGTTGTCATAGCCGTTTTCGCCGTAGATGGGCTCGGCCAGACCGCAATTGCCGTCGTCATCGCCGCCGGGAATCGTATCATTTCCGCCGCCATCGGGGATGGTGTCGTTACCACCGCCGCCGGGAATCGAGTCACTGCCGCCGCCGCCGGAAGTATCGTTGCCGCCGCCGCCGCCAGGCGTGGTGTCGCCACCACCGGACGGACCACCGCCGCCACCGCCGCCACCACCGCCACCGCCGGAGATGACATCATTGCCACCGCCGCCGCCGATCTGCTCGTCGGGGCCGGTATCGCCGGGGGTCGTATCGTCGATCGACGTCACCGGGCCGGAGCCAGCGTCGTAGCAGCGCGTACCGGTGCCTTCGCCGGGACGGCCTTCATTGAAGCCATAGAGTACCCAGTGCTGGAAACCATTGTTGAAATGGCCAGACTGTACCGCCGCCGCCACGTCGGGATTGCGCGCCAGATAGCTGGCTTCGTTGTACAGCCCCAAGGGAACGCGGCCTTCGGCATAACCGTGTTTGATGAAATGCTCGAACACGCTGCTGAAATGGCCCGCTTGCACGGCAGCCACTACGTCAGGATTGTGGTCAGCATAATAGGTGGGGCAGAAGAAGAAGCTGGCCGTGCGATTTTCAACATGGCCGTGCTCGAGGTAGTGATTGAAGGTCTGCACATAGTTGCTGCCGAAAGCGGCGCGCACGTCGGGATTGTTGTCCCAGTAATACTGGAAATTGAAGAACGGCGAAGGGCTGCGACCGTTCACAATACCGGAGGAATCCGCATTGCGTAAGGAGTACCAGTCAACGAACGGATGCTGCGACGACCCGTTATTGTACAGGGGCGCATCGCTGTTCGAATAGAGATTCTGGTTCCCATACAGCGTCTGATTGCTGATGGTGTAATAGCTGGGATCAAAGAGATTCCAATACTGCAGAGACATCCTCGGCTCCTACCTTGTCAAAAGTTTTTGCGGCAGCCACACCGCGTTTCACTGGCACGCCCCACCACGTGTCGGCAAGACAGTGGAGGTATATTTACGCTCTGTTAAAGTTTTATGTCGTATAGTCGAAGTTTTTAAGACTGTAAATCATGAAAGTGCGTTTTAACGCGTTTCTTATACAAACTGTGGCTTTTCATGATGCCCTGGCCACAGTTTTCATTTCTTCCCGCACGTTAAATATCCCCCCTTATAATCTTAATCAGATCTACTTATGCGCCGCACTTCCCGGGCATAAAGGCTGAATTTTGTAAACAAAAAAACTTTTCTCTAAAGATTTTTTCCAAATGAATCTTTTTTTATTCTTGCAATCAATTTTCATAAATTACCATTTTCCCCAGAGAGTAAAAAATTTAATAAATTGAATTATATATTTATTTTCCATATTTTGATTTAGCATTTGTCTAAAATTTTAGATAAATACAAACAAAATCCTTAGTTTTTTTAAATTAATATTAGTTAATTGCTAAACGCATTTTAACCTAAACCTCATACGATTCACTTGTTGCGATTGAGTTTGTTACGTCCATTTCGATTTGCGCAGGAGATTCGTCAATGCCTGTTAATACACCTACAGCCTCCGGCTGGTATCTCACATCGTCCGCCCACGGCCTTCACGTTAACGACGTCTGGAACAGTTTCACTGGCCAGGGCATCCGCGTTGGCATCGTAGACAACGGCTTCGAGTTCACCCACCCCGACCTTGCCTATAACTACGACGGCTCCCGCAGCTGGGATGCGCTCGAAAACGACGCGACCCCCCTGCCCGGTTCTTCCAACAACCACGGCACCGCCATCGCGGGCGTCATCGTCGGCGGCAATAACGGCTTCGGCGTCACGGGCGTGGCCTTCGGCGCAACGTTCAGCGGCTACCGCATGGGCTTCGAATCCGGCGGCGGCGCAAGCCAGATCGCCAATCTTTTCTCCCGCCAGGGCGGCGTGGACGTCTCCAACAGCAGCTGGGCCTACACCACCGCTTTTCAGGATAACTTCTCCGCCGAACCATTCGCCTCCGCCGGCCGCGCGCTCGAAGCTTCCGCGATCAACGGCCGCGGCGGGCTCGGCACGGTCTTCACCTTCGCCGCCGGCAACAGCCGCACCTCGGGCGACAACGTGAACTACCATAATTTCGGCAACTCGCCCTACGGCATCGCCGTGGCGGCCACCAACGAATCCGGTACGCTCTGGAGCGGCAGCAACCCCGGCGCGGCGCTGTGGGTATCGGCTCCCGGCGCGGGCATCTTCACCACCGACCGCACCGGCGCGCCCGGCTACAGCAGCGGCGACTACACCACCGTCAGCGGCACTTCGCTCGCCGCACCGATGGTGGCAGGCGTGGCGGCGCTGATGCTCGACGCGAACCCGAATATCGGCTACCGCGACGTACAGGAAATCCTCGCCCTCACCGCGCGCATGAACGACGCGGGCGGCGGCAGCTGGATCTTCAATGCCGGCGAAGGCGCGAACGGCGGCTCGCTCCATTTCAGCCACGATTACGGCTACGGCCTCGTCAACGCGCATGACGCGGTGCGCCTGGCCGAAACCTGGTCGTCGCAGCAAACCGGCGGCAATCGCGCCATCACCGGCGGCGGCAACAGCACTCCTCTCTCCATCCCCGACGGCAACCTGGCGGGCGTGGGCAGCGGCATCGGCGTCGCGGGCGGCATCAGCGTGGAGCACGTTTCCGTCAGCGTGAACATCTCGCACGCGCAGCTTTCCAACCTCGCCTTATACCTCGTCTCCCCCCATGGCACGACGAGCACGCTGGCCAACAGCCCGAACGCGGGCGGCGGCGGGCTGAACTTTACCTTCACGAGCAACGCCTACCTCAACGAACAAAGCGGCGGCGTGTGGACGCTGATCGCGGTCGACAAGCAAAGCGGCGCCACCGGCACGCTGAACAACTGGTCCATTAAAGTGGAAGGCTCCCCGACGACAAACAACGATGTCTTCGTCTTCACCGACGAATACGCCATGCTCGGCTCCGACGCCGGACGCCGCACCATCTGGGATCATGACGGCGGCATCGACGTGGTGAACGCCTCAGCAGTCACGAGCGGCAGCGCGATTAACCTGAACCCCGGCGTGCAGGGCAGCATCGCGGGCCAGGGCTTCGGCGTCGGCGGCGGCGCGATCATCGAGAACGCGATCGGCGGCGACGGCGGCGACACCATCGTCGGCAACGGCGTGAACAACCACCTGAAGGGCATGCGCGGCGACGACTTGCTGATCGGCGGCGTCGGCGCGGATACGCTGCGCGGCGGCATCGGCGTGGATACGGCCCTCTTCGGCGGCCCGGCCAGCGACTACCAGATCATCGGCACCGGCCATGAAGTGCGCGTGGTGCACGTCGTGGGCGACCAGGCAACCGACCTGGTGCTGGGCACCGAATACCTCCAGTTCGATGACGTGAAGATCGGCACCGGCAGCCTGGCGAGCGCGGCGCTCGTAACCCCCTCCTCCGGCCCGAGCCGCCAGGACGGCGAGCATCCCGGCTTCAACGAAACCGCTTACCTGAGCGCGAACCCCGACGTGGCGGGCGCAGTGCGTACCGGCGCCTTCAACTCCGGCTACCTGCACTACGTGCTGCACGGCGCGCAGGAAGGCCGCGCCTCCGGCGGCGACTACAACGAATCGGCGTACCTCGCCCGCTACCAGGACGTAGCGAACGCGGTGCACCAGCATCACTTCCACAGCGGCTACGAACACTATGTCGAGTTCGGCTTCGAGGAAGGAAGAATTATCTAATTCCCGTCATCCCCGGGCGCGCATTCCGCGCGAACCGGTGATTCAGGAAAAAGCATGTGGCGCCAGCCACGCAACTATCCAGCTCCCGCCAAGAGGAGCACTGCCCGCGGAGTCACCACTGCCGCGGCGCGCACGGCACCTGCGCTTCTCGAAGCGCGTGACAGACTCCGCAACATTCCGTCATCGCCGTTCGCGCCGCGACCCTTAACACCCCCTGGATCAGCATGAGACGCCTAGAAGACTTCATCGGAGAAAAAACCGGCATTCCAGTGCCATCCGATTATAATCCACCTCCGGATGACCCTGACATCGCCACCCTGCGCGCCCAATTCCAGGCCGATGCTTCGCCCTACAATGGCGTGCTTGAAAGATTTGCCGCGTTTCCCATCGTCACCGCCGAGCGTCTGGAGGTCTGCGTCAACGAATTTCTCGACGGTATTGCATGGACGCGCCACCGCTTTGGTGGCACCTGCCCTGTATTCATCGGTGATCCAAGAAAATCAGAGGAAGAATCAAAGGGTCCACATTTTCATTATAATGAAGCCGGCAGCACATACATCAAGGTTCCAATCGAAGCCATTATCTCGTGGTGCGAAACACTGCACTTAATAGAATCCGCAATAAAAATAGAAGAACAAGATCTCATCACCGCGGTAGAATTAGACTTATTCGAAGCTTCTTCTCCCCACAAGACCAGCCAGGAAATTTATAACGATCTGCCATGGCACAAAAAAATCCTGGCTACACTTTCAAGTCACTACAATGACGCCCACGTCATGCAACCATTATTCAACTGGATGCATCCACCAAACAAGGATGAACTTATTCGTCAGAAACATCAAGAAATAGCAACGAAACACCATGATTTTGCTTTTTCATTGACCGCTGACTGTAATCATGCGTGTAACATGTTCCTGTCAGGCGTAGAAGAAAGCTTTCATTCAGCGGATAGCCAAACTTTTCCTAATCGATTCCTACAAGATTTTCAGACATATAAAACTGATGGCACCACCGCTTACTGGCTAAACCCTATCGAGGAACGAGCAAAAATCATTGACCGCCAAGCTGTGTCCGAACGTTATGGCAGAATCAACGATGCCGGACCTGCCTACCGTGTGCTTTTTGCAGAAATGCATGGCCGCACCCCGGATCACGCAGATGTCGCCGCCGCCGCAACCATGCAATCTGAATGGAAAAACCGCGTAATTTCCAATCTCAACACAGATATCGGGCCAAGCATCGCGTGACAGACTCCGCAACATTCCGTCATCGCCGTTCGCGCCCCGACCCTTATCAGAACATTCAGGTCAATTGCTGCGGCGGAGGCGTAATGCCGAACAGCTCATTCAGATCCCTCGTGGTCTGCGAACCAAAATTGAGCCCCATATCATCCAGCTCCATCAGCGTGGCCGCCACCGCTTGCTTCACGCTTTGCTTGTAAGCTTCCGGCACATTGACCGTGCTCACGAATTCCCCGATATCCGCCATCAACACGCTGCTCAGCCTCAGAAAATAGACCAGCGTGCTCACCGGATCCAGAAAGTCCCGGCGCTCGTCAATGATATCCGCCTGCTCGATCTTGCGGAAATCATCCCCCTGCTCGCCTTCACGTTTTTCCTTCAGCGCCTTTGCGTAATCTGCCTCGAACAAGGCCCGCGCCTGCGCCACCAGATCTTCCACTTCATCTTCTTTCACCATCTTCACCAGCGCCCCGCCGATAAGGCGGATGCGAATGGCCGAATGACGTAACCCCGCGAAATGGGCTCGCTCGGAATCAGAAAGGGATTCCGCCTCCTTCAGCGCCATCTTCAAAGGGTGTTGGCGATCGTAGTCCTCCAAAAGCTTCTGAATCTCAGACTGCATCACCATCGCATCCGTGCTTTGCCCAAAGACGCGCTGCCGCACCACCTCCAGCAGATAGGCGCCAAGCGACTCCGTTTCCGCGCGGATGCGCTCCGCTTTGGCAATCTCTTCTTCTCCCAGGGCCATGGCCTGTTTCCTCCGAAATATTTTTTACCATAACATTCAAATACTAAGGTTTTTTGACAGTCCCCGTATTGACCACCCCACCGTCTGGTGTAGAAGAAAAGCCCGAGCCACATTATATTCCATGCCCTTCCGCCTCGAAATCCTGCCCCTTACCCCGGATCATCAGGCCACCCGCCTGAAGGAGCGCTTTGCGCATCTTGGCGTCACCGAGGTAAAAACGCTGCGCGTGCTCACGGTCGACAAGAGCTTCAGCCCGGATAACTGCGCCGTGCTGGCTGAACAGCTCTCCAACCCGGTTTCCGAACGCTTCTATGTCAAGACAGACCTCGCCGGCTTCCCGGAATTCGACCGCTACCTGAAGCGCCTCGGCGCGTTCGATGTCGCGTTGGAAATCGGCTTCCTTCCCGGGGTAACGGACAATGTGGGCAATACCGCGCGCCAGATTATCGAGGATACGATGCTGGGCTGCCCGGCGGGGCTGTTCACGAACGGCGAATCGGTCTACTCCTCCGACCTCTATCTTTTCTCCGGCAAACTCTCCACCCCCGCGCTTGAAGAAATTTCCGCCAGCCTTCACAACAAGCTCATCCAGCGCGCCCATCTGCGCACGCAGGCTGAGTTTATTGCCAACGAGGGCATGGATATCGTGCTTCCTAAAGTGCAGCTGCACAGCACGTCGGAAGCCACACAAGTCGATCTCAACGTTCCGGATTCCGAACTTGCCGAAATCGGCAAAAACGGCATCGCGAACGCGGACGGCACCCGCCGCGGCCCGCTGGGCATGTCACTCGAGTACATGAAAGCCGTCGCCGATTATTTCAAAAAAGAAGGCCGTCCCGCCACTGACATCGAAATCGAGACCCTCGCGCAAACCTGGTCGGAACACTGCAAGCACACCATCTTCGCCGCCGCGATTGACGACGATGTAAAGGATGGCCTCTACAAACACTTCATCAAACGCGCCACCAACGAAATCCGCCAACGCAAAGGCAACGCCGATATCTGCGTCTCCGTCTTCACCGACAACTCCGGCGCGATTGCCTTCGACGAACACTGGCTCATCACCGACAAAGCCGAAACGCATAACAGCCCCTCCGCGCTCGATCCCTTCGGCGGCGCGATCACCGGCATCGTCGGCGTGAACCGCGACTGCGTCGGTTTCGGCAAGGGCGCGAAACCCGTGATCAACCGCTACGGCTACTGCTTCGCCGATCCCGCCACCCAACCCGAACTCTACCGCGGCAAAAACAAAACCAATCCGCTGCTCTCTCCCGCCACCATCATGGAAGGCGTGGTAAACGGCGTAAACGTCGGCGGCAACTGCTCCGGCATCCCCACGCCGCAAGGCTTCGCCTATTTCGACGAACGCTACGGCGGCAAACCGCTCGTCTTCGTCGGCACCGTCGGCCTCATCCCACGCGAAGTCAACGGCACGCCCTCGCACGTGAAAAAAGCCCTCCCCGGCGATAAAATCGTCGTCGTCGGCGGCCGCGTCGGCAAGGACGGCATCCACGGCGCGACGTTCTCCTCCGTCGCACTCGACGAAGGCAGCCCCGCTACCGCCGTGCAAATCGGCGATCCGATCACGCAGAAAAAATTCTCCGACGCGATCGTGAAGGAAGCGCGCGATCTGAACTTATATCACGCGATCACCGATAACGGGGCAGGCGGCCTCTCTTCTTCCATCGGCGAAATGGGGCGCGACTCCGGCGGCTTCGTCGTGAACCTCGACCTAGTCCCCCTCAAATACCCCGGCATGGCCCCCTGGGAAATCTGGATCTCCGAATCACAGGAACGCATGACACTCGCGATCCCGGAGAAAAACGTTGAACCCTTCATCGCCCTCATGAACAAGCGCGGTGCCGAAGCCACCGTGATCGGCGAATTCACCGATAGCGGCCGCGCCGTCATCGAAGCCGGCGGCAAGGTGGTGATGGACATGTCCATGCACTTCCTGCACGAAGGCAACCCGCCCAAATTCCTGAAGACAACGTGGACGAAGCCTGCAAATCCCGAACCGAACATCCCCGAGCCGCTGAGAACCCCCTCCCCCTCTGAGGGGGAGGGAGGGGTGGGGGTTAGCGCCCCACTCACCTACGCCGCCACCTTGACCGCGATGCTCTCGCGCCTCAACATCTGCTCTAAAGAATTCATCGCCACGCAATACGACCACGAAGTGCAGGCCAGCTCCATCCTGAAGCCCCTGCAAGGCAAAGGCCGCGTCTACGGCGAAGCCGCCGTCTCTCGCCCCGTGCTTTCCAGCAAGCGCGGCGTGGTCACCAGCCAAGGCCTCATCCCGCGCTACAGCGACATCGATACTTATCACATGGCCGCCAGCAGCATCGACACCGCGATCCGCAACGCCGTCAGCGTCGGCTGCAACCCCGATCACCTCGCCATCCTCGATAATTTCTGCTGGTGCGATTCCGAAAACCCCGAGCGCCTCGGCCAGCTCAAGCGCGCGGTGCAGGCCTGCTACGATTATGCTGTCGCCTTCGGCACACCGTTCATCTCCGGCAAGGACAGCATGTTCAACGATTTCCGCGGCTACGACGCGACGAACACGCCCATCCACATCGCCATCCCGCCCACCCTGCTCGTCTCCGCCCTCGGCGTGATCGAAAACATCGAATGGACCGTCTCGCTCGATGCCAAAATGCCCGGCGACCTTGTCTACCTGCTCGGCGACACGAAAGACGAACTCGGCGGCTCCGAATACTTCGCGCATCACCACGCTATCGGCAACGCAGTGCCGACAGTGGACGCCGAATCCGCCCTCGCCCGCTACCGCAGCTATTACGAAGCCACGAAACAGGGCCTCATCGCCTCGTGCATCCCTGTGAATCTCGGCGGGCTTGGTGTGGCGCTGGCAAAGAAAGCCATCGGCGGCGGCCTCGGCCTGGAGATCGAGCTTCCCGCTTCTGATCTGCGCGCAGACATGCTGCTTTTTTCCGAATCGCAAAGCCGCCTGCTGGTGAGTATCGCGCCAGATAACGCAAGCGCATTGGAAAAGCTTTTCCATGGCCAGCCCCTATTGCGCCTGGGCACGGTCACCGAAACGCCGTCTCTAGTGCTGCGTCGCGGCGGCTCCGTGCTTGCCGCCGCGACGCTGAAAGCGCTTGAAGCCGCTTACAAGCAACCGCTATCCGCGTACTGATTATTCCCTGCGGGAGCCGTCCCGCTGCTCGCCGCCGCACTGAATCAACCTCAGCGTTTCATCATCAAGCTGATACAGGGCTTTCAGCATGTGGCGCATCGCGCGCACCTGCCCCTCCTCCTGCCCCGCCTCATCCACCACCTTCCAGGCAATGGGCTGCCGGTGTTCCAAGGGCAGAACCTGCCCCTCGCTGTCGCTCAGCGCGGCAATCACCGCCAGCGCCGCCATCTGCGCCGCCTCATGACAATCGGACTGCAGGCACAGCACGCGCTTATCGAGCAACACCTCGAACGGCGTTTCCCATCCGGCGATCCGCCGCTGCAACCCCTGGCTTATATCCCACACCCTTCCCGGAAGCTCGGTTCCGAAATTCAACGTGACGCGCTGGGGATCGCCGGTTGACAGCAGGATTTCATAAGCCCGTTCAAAGGCAGGCACATCCTCCGCGGCAAGCCTGTCCTGCCACAGCTCCGTGGAAAGCCCGCTTTCAATTTCGGAAAGCATACGCCCCAGCACCACCATGAACGATGGCTCCGGCCTCGAATCGCCGACGCGCACGCATGATTCGATCATCTCCGCATGCGCCTCTCCCGCCATGATCAGCGCCTTGCCCAGATGCGCCGCCATCGCCGCCAACCCTTTCGGCAGCACGGACGCATCGTAGGAGACAACAATCTCACTCTCATGAATCCGGGCCTGCATCCCGCGCACACTGCCGGCATCCTCCTCCAGAAGCTGCACCACCAGTTCCAGAATCTCCATATCGACGCCTGGCGCAAAACGCAGAACGGTTTTCGGCTCCCCCACGTCGATGTCCATCTGCCGCAGCATGATTCTTCCCTTTCTGTTTTCACTCTTTATGGCGGAGAAAGGGGCTTTTGGCTATGCCAAGGCTCCGCGTTACCCCCGTCTGCCTGGCTATATACCCCCCCGCAGCATTCTCTTTCTGGCTCCTAACCGTCAGAAAACCGTCATATTGTCTTGGTATAGTGGCCGCCTTGCAAGGAACCCGCCATGCCCACCCTCCGCGAACTGCGCCCCCATTACGGACATTTCAACACGCTCCCAAGCGGCCGGGAAAGATTCCTCGGCGCCGTGAAGGATACCGTGCTGCGTCCCGACCACTGGATCCTGGGTGCGCTGTTCATCGCGAGCTTTCCGGAAGCGCCGTTTCTGCTAGTGTGCGGCCTCGGCGGTGCGTTCACCTACCGCGTCCTGCACACTTTCTCGGAAGGCATCGCCTCGCGCAGCGAGGGTGAGCTGCGGCAAGTCGATAAAGATCACACGGTGCAGAAGATGGCGGGCATCCTGTACCGCCGGCACGAGATTGCGGCCGAACTCGCGACCCTTGGAGCAGCGGTTGACGACCGCCATCCCGGCAAAAAATTTCTTCACGCCATCACCGGCTGGGACATACTCGAGCACACCGATCCGAACGTCCACCGCAGGCAGAAGCTTGAAAGGGACGACAAACGCCTGGACGGCAAATTCCAGCATCTCGCGCGCAGCCATAGCCGCCACTGGGAAGCTTTCCTGCGCAACAACGCCAACGACGTGCTGACAGCCATGACCGACCCGGCATCCCTGGCCGACATCGCCGCCGATTACCGCACCCTCGCCGACCACCCGCATGACACCGCCACCCGTGACGCGCTAAGCGACAAGCTTTACCACCTGCCGCAATCCTTCGTCCGCACCCAGCAGGAAGCGGCAATCACGGCCGCCTTCGCCGCCGCACCACAACCCAGCGCCTGCACGGTTCTGGTTACAAACTACGACACCCTGCTGCGCAGCCAGGAACGCCTCAAAGACGTGGAAAAAGACCTGCGCAAAGTGCACACGCCGTCATGGGCAGCCGCGCGCTTCGCCGCAGGCGGCACCGCCGACCTGCTCTACACCGAGCAGGAGACGCTCACCACCGCCATCAAAATCGCCACGGACACCATCGCCAGCGAAACCCGCGATCTTCCGCTCGGCTTCGCCGAACAGATCAAGAAACAGGCGGAGAATACCGTGCGCGGCACGCTCGGCATGCCGCTGCTTCCGTAACGCCAACCGCTGGACAATCGCGCGCATTTCGGTTCTATGGTGGCAAGCCACCTGGAGAGCCGCCATGCAGCCCGAAATCCTTTCCGCCCTCGACGATCTCTGCCTGCACTTCGAACCTGCTTACCACGCCTGGCAGCAGGCGCTCCCGCCGCAGGAGGCCGCCGGCCCGAATAAAACCGCGCGCGAGATTCTGGCCAACGATATCCGCCGCCTAAGCTACTCCGTGGCCCGCGCCGATGACACGGGCCAGCATGCCGAGTTCCTGACCGCCGCGCAGATGATGCTGCACCTCGCGCCCACCCAGTCCTACCTGCCGCTGGACATGGAAACGAGCCGCCTGCGCGACGACATCAAGGCCCATCTTCCTCCCGCTGCGCCGCTTGCCGTGCCAGAGGCGCTGCTGCTGTGCCGCACCCATGCCCCCATCCACGCCAAGCCGCTGGCGGATGCCTTCGCCCGCGTGTTTGATTTCCTGCAGATCGGCGATGGCAACCTCACCAGCCCGGAATTTTCGCTCTCCACCGAATTCCGCAAACTCCTCGGTATCTAAGTATTCCCCGTCATCTTCGGGCGCGCGTTCATGCGCGAACTGGAGTTCCAGGGCAAGCGTGCCCCCTTAAAGCGCCAACTCCCAGCTCTGGCCGATCAGCCCTTCCCCGAACTTGTCGTGCGCCTCTTCGCGCACGAGCGTGAAACCCGCGTCTTCGTACAGGCGCCGCGCCGCGTGCAGCGGATGGTTAGTCCACAGCGCGATCTTGCGATACCCTGCCTCTTTCGCAAAACGGATGCACTCTTCCACCAGCCTGCGGCCCAACCCCAGCCCGCGCGCTTCCGGCTCCACGAGCAGCAGGCGCAGCCGGGCTTCCTCCTCCGTTTCATGCGCAATGGCAACGGAGCCGATGATCCTGCCGTCCTTCTCCGCGATCCAGCAACGGTCGCGCCTGGGGTCGTAATGTTTCAGATAGGCGGCGGCAATCTCCGCCACCAGCGCCTCGAACGTGCCGCCCCAGCCGTATTCCTGCGCGTAAAGCACACCATGGCGGTGGACGATCCACCCCATATCTCCCGGCTGCGGCTCGCGCAGGCGGTAGCTTTCCGTTGCCGGAAGCGCGGATATTCCAGTATGTCCCATGCCCGAATCTATGCCTCCCGCATGCAGGAAAAGCAACGCCAAACCGTCCCTCGGGCCTTGACCTCGCGCCCGAAAACCCCCATGAATGCCGCATGGCTTCCCCCCGCGCCCTGATCCTTTCCGGTTACGGCCTCAATTGCGAGGAGGAAACGCTTTTTGCCTTCGAAAAAGCTGGAGCCTCAGGGAGCATTATCCATATTAATGACTTGGCGGAATCTCCGGAAACACTGGCGGATTACCAGATCCTCGCCGTCCCCGGCGGCTTTTCCTTCGGCGACGATACCGGCTCCGGCAATGCCTACGCCTCCCGCCTGAAGAACCACCTCTGGGACGCGCTGCTTGCCTTCATCGAGCGTGACACGCTCATGATCGGCATCTGCAACGGTTGCCAGGTGCTGGCGAATCTTGGCCTTACCCCCGCCCCCGGCAATCCGCGAGGCACGCGCGACGTGGCGCTGCTGCACAATGCGTCAGGCCGCTACCAGTGCCGCTGGGTGGATCTCAAGCCCGACGGCAACTCCCCCTGGATGCGCGGCATCGAGCACCTGCACATCCCCGTCGCGCATGGGGAGGGCAATTTCTACATGGAAGAAAAAACCCTCAACGCCTTCCGCGCCTCCGGGCAGATCGCCGCCCGCTATGTCAAACCCGACGGCGCGCCCGCGAACGGTAACTTCCCCGAAAACCCAAACGGCGCGATGGACGATATCGCCGCCGTCACCGACGCATCCGGCCGCGTGCTTATCATGATGCCCCATCCCGAACGCGCCATTTTCTTCACCCAGCGGGAAGATTGGCCCCTCCTGAAAGAACAGTTCAAGCGTGCCGGAAAACCGCTTCCCGAGCACGGCGACGGGTTGAAACTGTTCGAAAACGGCGTACGTTACTTCCAATAAGCCTTGCCGTTCGCAACGGCGCTAAGGCCCTAAAACCCTGGCATTAACCTCTTATTTATTTGCGAACCGGCCGTTTTTCGACTAAGATATGATGTAAGGCGTTTGTACTGAGTCGATACCGGCATGCATCACGCCGCCGGAATATCGATGCGGGGCAAGCGCCTTTTTTTATATCACTACTAAAGGACTACCCTCATGTCAGTACAGCAAGGAACCGTCAAATGGTTCAACGCCACCAAGGGCTACGGCTTCATCTCCCAGGATTCGGGCGGCGAGATTTTCGTCCATGTCTCCGAAATCCAGGATAAGCAGTTCCCAACGCTCCTGGAAGGCCAGCGCGTGGAATTCGTCGTCGGCCGTGGCAAGAAGGGTCCCTGCGCCCAGACGGTCAAAAAGCTGGCTGCCGCTTCCGCTGCGTAAGCGCACCGAATTCAGAAAAAAAGGCGGCCTCATGGCCGCCTTTTTTTATGGCTTTCTATTGGTATTTCGTCCACCAGTGCAGGCAGCAGGACGGCCCGTTATTGGCGACATTGTAATTCCCCGCCGTGGTGCAGTTTCCGGAACCGCCCGTGCCGTTATAGCCGATAATATCTCCCGTTTCGGAGTTGCCGTCATCGGTCTTGGCATCGATTCTCTTCGCCTCCGACGGATTTAGCAGGGGCTTCATGAGCGTCCCGGTAGGCGTCTGCCCCGCGAAACGGACAAACTGGCCATAGACGCCGTTGTAGTCGTCAACCGGAGGAATATGGCGCTGCAGGGTGAAAGACGAAGCGATGATTTTCGACGTCGGCGCATTCACGCCGGGGTTGATTCCCGAAGGCGGAAAAGCAGGATCGGCGACGCCCGTGTAATTCCCCCGCATCACTCCGGCCAGCGCCATATGCTGCCAGGCCAGCAAGTCTTCGCGAATGCCGAAATCGTCGTCCACGAAGCCGTTGCCGTCGCCGTTGGCCGTAACCGCCGGCCAGTAGGTCGTCGCGATGTTCAGATCGCCAGGAAGCAGGTTATATTTCGACTCAAAGGTGAAGATCCCCGTTTCGATGGCGGCCAGTTCAGCCGCCACGGAATTCACCTCCGCGTTGCGGATGATTTCCCTGCCCGCCAGAACCCCGCCCACAATCAGGCCAATCACCACCATGACAATGCTTAACTCAACCAGGGAAAACCCCTGAGTGGTTTTCATGCGCTCTTTCTGCATGCAACCTACCTATCCTGTTCGCGGCCCTGTGGGGCCGCATCCATGCCGTTCTTCCTTATTTATACAATACAATGATGTAAACTCCCTTAAGTGGCGCAGAATCCGCTTAAGAATGACGCAGAGTCAATAGGCTACGCGGCCTCTTCCCGCGACACCCGGTTCCGCCCATCAGCCTTGGAGCGGTAGAGCGCCTTGTCCGCGCGCTTGATGATGCTTTCGGGCGTATCGCCCTTGCGGAAGGCCGCAACCCCGATGGAAATGGTCACGTTGCCGCACATGGCGCCGGTATCGCGCCTTCTTAAATCGCTGCCGGCGATGGTGTCGCGGATCTGCTCCGCCACCACCAGCCCGCCCTGAAGCGGGGTATTGGGCAGGATGACGGCGAATTCCTCGCCCCCGAAGCGGCTGACCACGTCCTTGCCCTTCACGCTGTCCACCATCGACTTAGCAACCACCTTCAGCACTTCATCGCCGAGCAAATGGCCCCAGTTGTCATTATACTGCTTGAAATGGTCGACGTCGGCCATCAACAGGCAGAACGGCACCCCTGATTCCTGCGAGGCGGCAAGCTGCCGGGTGAGCGCCTTGTCGAAGGATTTTCGGTTGGACACGCCGGTCAGAAAATCACGCTCAGCCTCCTTGGTGATCTTGTCCATGTCGCGCCGCAGCTGCTCCACCTCGTCACGGGAGGAGGCAAGCCTCTGGTCCATCTGTTCGCTCTTCTCGCGCAGGCGCTTCGCGCCTTCGAGCAACTCCCGCATGAGATCCTTCATCTTGCCTGGATCCTGCGCCTCGGTGAGCTTCTCGGCATGGGCGGCCACCTCGGCGCCGTATTGCTTGTTCTCATCGCCGACATCGGTCATCAGCATAGCCATCTCATCCAGCAGGCGCGTGGCGCGGGTGCTGGTATCCTGCAACGTCTGGCGCTCGGCGCGGGCGGCGACGAATTCGGTGAACAGCTCGTCGTTCTTGGCCGTGTCGAAAGGCAGCTTCTGCTGGATCACACGGTCGATTTCCATGATCAGGTCTTTGTTGCGCCCCGTAACGTAATCGTACCACACCGAGTAATTAGGGGGGGTCACTGGCACGCGATGCTGCGTCATCAGCGGAATCACCAGCTTGAAAACCTTGGCGGCCTTCTCCGCTGAATCCTGGTAGGTCATAACGGCTGCAATCCGCAAAGAGTATGGGTTCTACATGGATAGCGCCTCAACGGTAAAAAAAGTGCTTAACACGCCCCAAAAAATGGTTAAGATGCGGCTTCTTTTCATCATGCATTCCTTTTCCATGATGAAGGAAGCGAGTCTGGCGCGGCATCATGCGCCACCGATAATAAGATTACCTGCAAGCAGCGGAACCTGAGGGAGAATCATGTCGCAAGCCTCAATCGCCGAACGGCCTGTCATCAGCAGCGCGAAACCGGAGAAGGAGACGCTTCGCCACGGCCCGTCTCTTCTGCCGCGCGAGGCACAATCCGGCGAGGGGGAAAAGGTTTCCGACGCTCAATCCCAGCGCCCGCTTCCGCCAATCCGCAGCTTCGGCCGCCGCTCGCTGAACGCCGGCGTGGAAGAATCCGGCGCGGATAACGACACCGCTCACGGCTTCACCGAAAGCCTGCGCGGCACGCTGGACGCCTTCCGCCGCCGTATTTCTGGCCCCTTCCCGGCGGAATCGCCCCATGTCGCCTCCAAGAACGTCATCATCGGCCTCACCGTGGCCGCGTTCGGCGTGCTGGCGCTTGCCCTGACCGTGTATTTTTCCACGGGCGGAAACGGCGAAACCACCACCACGCATCAGCGGGCTGAAACGCCCGCCTACGCCCAGCCGGAGCCTGTGCCCGCGCCAAGCATTGCTTCCCCCACAGCAACCCAGCCGCGTGCCGCCCTTCCCGCCGCCGCACCGCAAGAGCCCGCCCCAAAAGCAACCGCTCCCCAGGCACAGGCGCCGGCCGCCCCGGTGGCCCAGCCTTCCGAGCTGCCTGAAATGCCGGACATTCCGGGCATAAGGGAAGCCATTGCACCGCAGGTGCGCGAACCGGTAACACCGCACGTGAGCAAAACGGCAGCTCCGC
>JAFLCR010000002.1:15076-31746 GCA_017302755.1 Alphaproteobacteria bacterium | reverse complement strand
CAGGAAGACTACATGACCCGCCAGCGCCAGATGCGGTCGGGGACGACCGACCCTGTCGATCCGCCTGCGGTCGCCCCTTGGGACGTCGCGCCATTGCCGCGCGACCGCGCCGCGGAGGGAGTGGTAAGGGCGTGGCTCGAGGGAGCATGGCCGAAGCTGAGTGCGGTGCGCTGCGACGACGAGCAGATCACCGCCGTGCCGCTCGCCTGGCTGGTGATTATCACCAGCTCAGCCTCCTATGAGCGCATTTTCAGCGAGGATGCACGGGTCGGCCTTGTTGCAAGCTGGCAGAACCTTGCTTCCAACCTGGCGGCGGGCACGCTGCCGCCGGAGAAAGCAGCCATCGCCCCCAAGCTGATCTTCAATCAGCAGATTGTCGCCGTGCTGACCGTGTTTTTCACGGTAGTATTGTGGGTCATCGTGCTTGACATGCTGCGCCTTATTCGTCGTTATTACCGTAAGGAGCCGGTGCTGCCCCTGGCGGAAATCCCCTATACGCCCACCAGGCTGGAGGCGGCGCATGCTTAAGATTCTGGCGCTGTTCTGGCTTCACCTTACCGGCCGCGCCGCCTATGACCGTTACGTGAAGCACCTGAAGGCGCATCATCCCGGCGCGCCGATTCCCGATGCAGCCAGTTTCCACCGCGACCAGACCACCCGCAAATGGACAGGCATTCAACGCTGTTGCTAAACGCTATTGAGGATTAAACAGGTTTCCGCATGACCGTTCCCACCGTTTCCGATCTTACCTTCCCGCCTTCCAAAAAGCCGTTTTACAAAAATCTTACCGTTCAGGTGCTGACCGCGATCTTCATCGGCATCCTGCTCGGCCATTTTTATCCCGAGCTCGGGGCCAAGATGAAACCCCTGGGCGATACCTTCATCAAGATGATCAAGATGGTCATCGGCCCCATCATTTTTCTGACAGTCGTCACCGGCATCTCCGGCATGGGCGATATGAAAAAGGTGGGCCGCGTTGGCGGCAAAGCGCTACTCTACTTCGAGATCGTCACCACGCTGGCGCTGGCTATCGGCCTGGTGGTCGTCAACGTAACCCAGCCCGGTGCGGGCCTGGATATGAGCCAGATTGATCGCAGCGGCGACGTTTCCGGTTTCGCGAAGGCCGCCAAGGAGCAAAGCACGGTTGATTTCCTCATGCATATCGTGCCGGATAACGTGATCGGCGCGTTTGCCAAAGGCGATCTGCTGCAGATCCTGTTCGTTTCCATTCTCTTCGGCCTGGCGCTGACGGCGTGCGGTGAGAAGGGAAAACCCGTGGAGCAATTCCTGGAAAAACTTTCCGGCGTCTTTTTCGGCATCATCGGCTTCATCATGAAGCTGGCCCCAATCGGCGCGTTCGGCGCCATGGCATTCACCATCGGCAAATACGGCCTGGAATCGCTCGTGCCGCTGGCGCGGTTGATGCTTGACGTCTACATCACCATGGCGGTGTTCATTTTCGTGGTGCTGGGGCTTATCGCCAGGTTCTACAACTTCAGCATCTGGAATTTCCTGCGCTACATCAAGGAGGAGATCCTGATCGTGCTTGGCACGTCCTCCTCCGAATCCGCGCTGCCGCGCATGATGGAAAAAATGCAGCGCCTGGGGTGCTCGAAATCCGTGGTCGGCATGGTGATTCCCACCGGCTATTCATTTAATCTGGACGGCACGTCCATCTATCTTTCGATGGCTGCCATCTTTATTGCCCAGGCTTATGGCATCGATTTAAGCATCAGCCAGCAGCTTGGCATCCTCGGCATCCTCATGCTGACTTCCAAAGGTGCGGCAGGCGTGACGGGCAGCGGCTTCATCGTGCTGGCGGCCACACTTTCCGCGACCGGCGTGCTGCCCGTGGAGGGCATGGCGCTGCTGCTCGGCGTGGACCGTTTCATGTCCGAAGCCCGCGCCATCACCAATCTGATCGGCAACGGCGTGGCGACCGTCGTGGTAGCGAAGATGGAAAAAGAATTCGATCAGGAACAGGCATTGGCCACGTACCGGGAATACTTCAAGAATTCGGAAATAGCCAAGATATAACAAGCATTTTTTAGCCTCCGCATGGAGATTTTATGCGCTCCGCTCTAGGGTGAAACCCCTATACGTCATGGGGGGAGTTTATGCGTTCTATCTACATGCACCAAAGCCCGCACCGGAAACTGGAAGGTGACAGCACTTCCTACATTCTTCCGCTGCTGGCCATTGCCGCGCTGCTCGTGCTGGCACTGATTTATTATTTCACCAGGGATTATGGCCTTGAGCCCATTGACGGCGGCTACACGATCGGCGCCGCTGACAGCCTGAAGCTGGCGCTCAGGCGGTAGTGCCGGATAAGGCAAGCACCGCCTTCCACTCCGCCGCGGTCAGCGGGGATACGGAAAGACGCGACTGCCGCAGCATGGCCATGCCTGAAAGCTTAGGCTCCGCCTTCAGCGCGGCCAGCGGAACGGGCGCGGCCAGCGCTTTTACCGGCACCACGTCGACCATCACGAAGCGCTCGTCACCGGGATCGGGATAAGCCTCGCGCACGATTTCCATGATGCCCACCACCGCCTTGCTCATGAAGCCCTTTGCTTCGTTGGAATGATAGAAAAACGCGCGGTCGCCGAGTTTCATCGCCTGCATGTGGTTGCGAGCCTGGTAATTGCGCACGCCGTCCCATGTGGTTTTTCCTTCTTTCACCAGGCGCTGCCAGGAATAGGCGTCAGGCTCGGATTTCATTAGCCAATATGCCATGTTCAGCTTTCTTTCATGAACAGCGCCACCAGTTCCAGGTGCGACGACCAGTGGAACTGATCAATCCCCACGAGCACGCGAAGTGCGTACCCGCCTTCCGTTAAGAGTTTTGCATCGCGCACGAAACTGGCCGGATTACAGGAAACCATGACGATGCGCTTCACCATCGAGGCGGAAAGCGCCATCATCTGCTCAGACGCGCCGCCACGCGGCGGGTTAATAATCACCGTATCGCAGCGCTTAAGCTCATGCCTCAGCACTGGGCTGTGCGCAAGATTGCGTTTGTAGAATTCCACTTTCCCTGAAAGGCCGTGCGCGTTGGCGGCCCTGGTTGCGGCCTCCACCATCGCGCCGTCGCCTTCATAGGCCGTGACGTTGGCGATGCTGGACAAGGGAAAGCTGTAGGTGCCACACCCGCTGAAGAGATCGGTCACATATTTCGCTTCATTCGCAAAGGCGCGCACATGGGCTGTGATTGCTTTCTGCCCCCTGCCGCTGGCCTGCAGGAAGCTGCCTGGCGGAGCTTCGACATCCACCTCACCGAAACGCACCCTGGCGGGGCGCCGGCTTAGCAGTGGCGACGCTCCGTAACCGTCGTCCCAGGAAAGGCGGGCCAGATCGAGCTTTTCCGCCATCTGGGAAAGCTCCGCATTATCCGCGAGCGAGGGCGACACGTCGGCGCGAATCATCACATCCAACCCGCTATCCAGCAGTGCGACGGAAAGCTCCTGCGGCGTTACGGAGAGCCGCGAAAGCGCTTGCGCAAACATTGGCAGGGCATTCTCGATCGCCGGCTCCAGCACCGGGCACTCCTTCAGCGCCACGAGGTGATGCGAGTCACCAGCATAAAAGCCGATCTCCACCCCCAGCTTCCCGGCGCGCACCTTGAACGATGCCCGCCGCCGCCCGTGCGGCCCCGTCTGTTCCAGGGGCAGGATATGCACGCCCGGAAAACGCGCCGCGCTTTTTTCCACAAGTTGCTGCTTGAACGCCGCATAAGCCGGCGGGCTCATATGTTGCAGAGAGCACCCGCCGCAGGCATCTCCCGGCGAGCCGAAATGGCGGCATGGGGCGGCAACACGGTCGGCGGATGGCTCCAGCACCGCATCAATATCCGCCCAGATGCCGTGGCGGTTGCGGCGCGTAATATGGCAGCGCAGTTTTTCACCGGGCAAACCAAATGGCACATAGGCGTTCACGCCTTCATGGGTCGATAATCCGTCGCCCAGCCCTCCGAGAGAGGTGACTGTAAGATCAAGCGTTTGAGCCGTTCGCGCAGGCGCGGGCATGCGATCATCCTAAATAGCGGTTACTCTGTGTGTAATCGACGATGGCAGCAAAGAAAACAGTGGAGTTAAGAGTTTTCTAAGAAACAGAGGTTACGGATGGATACAGGATCATTGATAAAAATGGATGCGACGCTATGACTTTTTCCAATCCCTACTTCAACAATCATATTTTTCGCGGCAAACCCACGGGGGATATTCTTTACGGAGAAGAAGGATCGGACATGCTTTCGGAATGCACCTACGGTCAGGATAAAGCAGATACCAAAAAATCCAAAAAACCGCTGCCCAGCAATGTGAGTGCTACCATCGCCTCCGTGCTGCGGCATATCGGCTGAGCTTATTCCAGCTCCTCGCGAATGGTTTGGAGCATGGCCTGGGTCGAATCTCCGCTGTCCAGGCGGATGATTTCGGATTTGCTTGCCGCGTCGAGCAACGCCACATACCCCACGGCACTGCCTTGATGGCGCACATAACCGTCGATGCCGATGCTTTCAGCCAGGCGGGTGGAGCGATCGATACGCGCCGGGTTCGTGAAGTCCATGGTGACAAAAAGAACATCCCCGTCAAATCGGCCCAGCTTTTTTGTTTCGCTGAGGCGGCGGGACATGATTTTGCAGTAGCCGCACCAATCGGCGTAGAAATAAACGGCGATCAGCTTCGCCTCCCGCATGTAGGATGCGGAGGCGGAAATCGGCACACAAAGCGCCAGCAGCATAGTGAAAGCGGCAAAAATAGAACGCATCAGGGTTTCTTCTCAAACAGAATGAGGTATTTGCCGTAGCCCTGTTTCTCAAGCTCGGCCTTGGGAATGAATCGCAGAGCCGCGGAATTGATGCAATAGCGTTTTCCACCCTTTTCCTTCGGCCCGTCGTCAAACACATGACCGAGATGAGAGCCGGACGCCTTGGATTTCACCTCCTGGCGTTCCATGCCTTGGGAACGGTCTTCCGAGGTGGAAATAAAATGATTTTCAATGGGCTGGGTAAAGCTTGGCCAGCCCGTGCCGGAATCGTATTTATCGGTCGAGGAAAATAACGGTTCGCCGGAAACGAGATCCACGTAAATGCCTTCCTCACGATGGTTCCAGTATGCGTTCTGGAAGGCTTTTTCCGTGCCCCCCTGCTGGGTAACGTATTTCTGAAGCGGGGTGAGCTGGACAGGTTCGGCTATCGCAGGCCAGGCCAGGCAAAGCAGTATGGCAAGCAGGTATAGCATGCGATCACCTCAATCATGATGCACGCGGCTTGTAGCCACGGCGCGTTCTTGTTAATTTCCAGAAAATCATAAAGGTCTTTCCATGTTCAGACAACTGACCCCGCTTTTTCTTCTCCTGGGCCTTGCAGCATGCGTAGGCACGCCTGAAACCAAGGCTTCGGGCCGCCGCGTCATCGCCGAGCTTGAGACAAATCTGAACGGCTCCCCTATCAAAGTGCCGCACGAGCCAAAAGTAGTGGCAACGCTGGTGCGCATCCTCCCGGGGGAAAGCATGCCGGCGCACAAGCATCTCTACCAGCGCTACGCCTATATGCTGAAAGGCGAGTTGGAAGTGACGCTGGAAGATGAACACCGTGTCATCCACGCCAAACCCGGAGATTTCGTGGCGGAGACGGTCAACGGCTGGCATTCCGGTGTCAATAAAGGCACGGAGCCGGTGGAAATTCTGGTGATCGACCAGATGCCGAAATCTGCGAAGACGAACATGGTGTTCAAAGAAAAACGCCCCTAAGCCGCACTACCTACCCGCTGCGGGCCAATATAAGCCTCGAGCTTGTCAAACGATCCCGTCCAACCTTGTGTCATGCCGCCGCGGGCCTTAATGAAGACCTCCAGCTCCTCTGGCGTGACGTTGCCCTGCGGCTCCCAGGTAACGGTGACGCGCGTGCGCTGCGGCCCTTCTTCCGTAAACCGTACTGTGGTGAGCATCGTCTCCGGCCAGGTCGGCGCCAGGGGGTGGCGGGAAATCTTTTCGTCCTTATCCACGAATTGCTGCGTATAGACGAGAAGACCGGGCTTTTCGATGGTGAGGTATTGCGCCCGCCCGTAAAAGCTGATGCCGTTACCGCTCATGGAATAGAAGGAAGCACCGCCGGACCTGATATCCACGCGAAGAAATTCCATACCAAAGCCCGCCGGAGCCGTCCACTGCGCGACGTGCTTGGGGTTCGTCCACATCTCGAACATGAGATCGATAGGCGCGTCGAAGCTGCGGTTGATGACGAAGGCTTCCTTCCCCGTGGCCTCTTTTTCCAGGTATTCGGCCAGACGGTCCCAGGTCGAGTCGCCGCCGGCCTGCTTGATGAACTTGCGGGTGTTTTCTGCATCTTCCGGAGTGGGGAGCGACATGGTCATCTCCATCTTGGTCTTTCCCTTGACCTCGGAGAAGAGCACCGTCACCCGGAAAAGCGGCGGGCGGTCGCGGCTGCCGCCGTGATCGTAGACCAGCTTCCTGCCCTCTTCGACCTCCAGATATTGGGTAACGTTGGGGTAATCGGTGCCATCGGGGCCGTGCATGGTGTAGTCCCAGCTGCCGCCGGAGCGCAGATCCTTGCTGTGCGTGGTGAGGGTGAATCCGCGCGGCCCCCACCATTGGACCACCTGTTCGGGATCCGTCCAGGCATCCCACACGGCTTTGAGCGGGGCGTCGTAGAGGCGGCTGATATGAATGTCGTTCGATTTATTTTTTGGGGCCATAACCCTTCCCTTTCTTTGATTTTTTCGCAGTGACGGTTTTCAGATAGGCGTCCAGGCGATCAAAGCTTTCCTCCCAGAACGCGCGGTATTGCTCCATCCAGTCGGAGGCGTCTTTCAGGGCGTCACCGTTGAGCCGGCAGGGGCGCCACTGGGCCTCCCTGGTTTTGGTGACCAGCCCCGCCCTTTCCAGCACCTTGAGGTGCTTGGTAACGGCAGGCAGGCTCATTTCCTTGAGAAACGGCTTTGCCAGATCGGAAACATTGGCCTCGCCCTGCGAAAGCCGGGCAAGCATCGCCCTGCGCGTGGGGTCGGCGAGCGCGGAAAAGGTCTGGCTGAGGGTATCCTGCATATATTTGACCGTCAGGTTAATTAACCTTATGGTTAAATATAAGACCAAACCAGCGCCACGTCAAGGACGGGCTATTTTAAGCAAAAAACGGCTGGGTTTTTTCGATCTGGTGGAGCCAAGGGGAGTCGAACCCCTGACCTCTTGAATGCCATTCAAGCGCTCTACCAACTGAGCTATGGCCCCACTGCATGCGGTCTATGCCGCTAAAGAGGTCGAAATCGCGCGAAACCTATATTTTTTGACTTGTTCTATCAAGCGGGAAATTTGTACATTAGGCGCCTCCGTGCCAAAGGCGTGGAATGTAAGGAAAAAAGGAACGAGTCATGGGTTTTAAAGTCGCGGTGGCGGGCGCCACCGGCAATGTGGGCCGGGAAATACTGAATATCCTGGCGGAGCGTGAATTTCCGGTGAGCGAAGTGGTGGCCCTGGCCTCCAAGCAATCCGTCGGCAAGCAGATCAGCTTTGGCGAAAAGGGCGTGCTCACCGTCCAGGCGCTGGAAGACTATGACTTCAAGGGCACCGATATCGGCCTGTTTTCCCCCGGCGCGTCGGTTTCCAAGATTCACGCCCCCCGCGCAGCCGCGGCAGGATGCGTCGTGATCGACAACACCTCCCAGTTCCGCATGGACCCCGAAATTCCCCTCGTGGTGCCGGAGGTGAACGGCCACGCGCTCAAGAATTTTCGCAAGACAAACATCATCGCCAACCCCAACTGCTCGACCATCCAGATGGTCGTGGCGCTCAAGCCCCTGCATGACGAGCTGAAAATCAAGCGCGTGGTGGTGGCAACCTACCAGTCCGTCTCCGGCGCCGGCAAGGAAGGCATGGACGAGTTGTATGACCAGACCAAAGGCATCTATGTCCTCGACAAAAAGGATCCCAAGAAGTTCTCGAAGCAGATCGCCTTCAACGTAATCCCCCATATCGACGTCTTCATGGACAACGGCATGACCAAGGAAGAATGGAAGATGGTCGTGGAAACGCAGAAGATCCTCGATCCCAAGATCAAGGTGTCAGCGTCGTGCGTGCGCGTGCCGGTGTTCGTGGGCCATTCGGAAATGGTGAACGTCGAGTTCGAAAAACCCTTCTCGCTGGAAGACATCTACGAAATCCTCGAGGAAGCCGACGGCATCGTGGTGGAAGACCGCCGCGAAAATGGCGGCTACGCCACGCCGGTGGATATCGCCGGTTCCGATCCGGTCTATATTTCCCGCATTCGCATTGACGATTCGGCCCCCAATGCCATGAACATGTGGGTGGTTTCCGACAACTTACGCAAGGGCGCGGCGCTGAACGCCGTGCAGATCGCCGAGACGCTCGCCGCCGAATACGGCTTGAAACCCGCCAAACTCGCGGCTTAGGAGAAAACCATGTCCAGCCAGATGATGCATGAGAAAATCCGCACGCTGAAACCGCGCCGCAGCCTGCTTTACGTGCCCGGCAATAACGCCCGCATGCTGGAGAAGGCCTCGACGTTGCCCACCGACGTGGTGATCTTTGACCTGGCGGACGCCATCGCCCCCGAAGCCAAGCTGGAAGCGCGGCAGATGGTCTACGACGCGCTGCGCAAATACGATTACGGGTATCGCGAAAAGGTGGTGCGCATCAACAGCCTGTACAGCGATTGGGGCAAGGACGATCTCCGTGTTTTCTGCACCGCCCGCGTCGACGCCATCCTCCAGCCCAAGATGGAGCACGGCAAGGAAGTGCAGCAGGTGGCTCAGTTCATGAGCAGCTTCAACGCGCCGTACGAGCTTCCCATCTGGTGCATGCTGGAAACGCCGATGGGGATATTGAACGCCCATGAGATCACCGCCGCCAACTACCGCGTCCAGGCACTGATGGTAGGCACAAACGATCTGGCCAAGGGCTTGCAGATCCGCCTTGATAATCCCCGCCCGGCCCTGGTGGAGCACCTGATGCATGTCATTCTGGTCGGGCGTTCCTATAATCTTGAGGTGTTCGACGGCGTGTTCACGGATCTGGAAGACTTGAGGGGGTTTGAGGATGAATGCCTCCAGGCCGCCAGCCTCGGCTTTGACGGCAAGGCATTGATGCACCCCAACCAGAGCGGGAGCGCCAACCGCGTCTTCTCGCCCACGGCCGAGGAAGTGGAATGGTCAAAGGAGGTGATCGAGAAATACACCCAGGCCCGCGCCCAGCATAAGGGCATCGCCGTGATCCGCGGCAAGCTGATCGAGGAACTGCATTTCGACAAGGCACAACGCATCGTCAAACTGGCCGAGGAAGTCGCCAAGCGCGACGAGCTGCAAAAACCAGATAACGAAGACGAAGAGCCTAAGAAAGCTCAAAATTCCTAAATAAAAAAGGCCCGGTTTCCCGGGCCTTTTTGCTGTTACTGTACCGAAGGCGGCGCGGCGGGGGCTGTGGGAGCAGCAGAACGAACCGCTCCTCCTGCCGCCGCGCGCTTGGCTTCGCGCCTTGATTCGCGGGCCTCGCGGCGCTGTTCACGGTGCTCCTGGCGCGCTTCGCGCTTTTGTTTGCGCTTCTCAACGCGGTGCTGGTGGCGTTCGCGCATATCCTGGTGAAGCTCCTTGCGGTCTTCGCGGATGGCTTCACGGTCAGCCTTGATGGCGGCGCGGTCGCCGGCCGGATTCGGGTTGCTGTTTGTCGCTTGCGGCTCGACCGCCCATACGGGCAGCGCCAGCGTGGCGGCGGCAAGAAAAGATAGCAGGCCAAAGCGTTTCATACACATCTCCGTAAAGGGATTCCGGCTCTTTGCCGGCAAAGCATTCTACACGATTTCTCCGGCGCAATCCTGAGGATTTTTTAACGCTTCATTTCCGTGATTTGCCGGTTGACTTTCCGAGGCCCGGGGGGCTATGTCCTAGGCAGAAATCCGCTTGAGGGATTGCCCCACCATGACCCAGGCTGTCAGACCCAGACCGCTTTCCCCGCATTTAAGCATTTACCGCCCCCAGATCACCTCGGTGCTGTCGATCAGTCACCGCATCACGGGCGTGTTTCTGGCGCTTGGCACGCTGCTCTTGACCGCATGGCTGTGGTCGGCGGCGTATGAACCGACATGGTTCACCTGCATCACCCAGCTAATGTCACACTGGCTCGGCATGCTTCTGCTCGCCGGGTGGACGTTTGCGCTCTACTTTCACCTCTCTAACGGCATCCGCCACCTGTTCTGGGACATGGGCAAGGGATTTGAGATCCCCACCGTCACCAAAACCGGCGTTGCCGTCGTTATCGCCGCCGTGCTGCTTACCGCCGGCACCTGGGTTTATGCCCTGAACAACACCTCCGTGAAGGGAGAGACGGCCAATGTCACATCCCAGCCCTGATTCGATCCGCACCCCGATCGCCAAAGTGCGCGGCCTCGGCTCCGCCAAGGGCGGCACGAAAGAATGGTGGTACCAGCGCGTCACCGCCGTGTTCCTGGTGCCTCTTACCTTATGGTTCGTGACGTCGCTGGTGTGCCTGGCCACGGGCCAGACGGGCAGCGTCGGCGAATGGCTTTCTTCACCGCTGGTAGCACTCGCCACAGTGGGCTTGCTTGCCGCCATGTTCTTTCATGCCTGGCTCGGAGTGAAGGTGGTGATAGAAGACTATGTTCACTGCGAAGCCGTCAAACTCACCATGCTGATCGTGGTAAAACTCCTGATCCTGACGCTGGCGCTGGCCAGCGTGTTCGCCGTATGCAAACTGCACTTTATCGGCATGCCGATGAGCGAGATGCAGCCTCCACCTGAATGAGACCAAGCCATGGCACCCAGCTATAAAATCGTCGATCATGAATATGATGTCGTCGTCGTCGGCGCGGGCGGAGCGGGACTTCGCGCCACGTTCGGCATGGCGGCGGCGGGCCTCTCCACGGCCTGTATCACCAAAGTGTTTCCCACCCGCAGCCACACCGTGGCCGCCCAGGGCGGCATCAGCGCCGCGCTCGGCAATATGGGCGAGGATGACTGGCGCTGGCACATGTACGACACCGTCAAAGGGTCAGACTGGCTGGGCGATCAGGACGCTATCGAATACATGTGCAAAAATGCTGTCGCCTCGGTGATTGAGCTGGAGCATTACGGCGTCCCCTTCTCCCGCACCAAGGAAGGCAAGATCTATCAGCGCGCCTTCGGCGGCATGACGACCCATCAGGGCAAAGGCCAGGCGCAGCGTACCGCCGCCGCCGCCGACCGCACGGGCCATGCCATCCTGCACACGCTTTATACCCAGGCGCTGAAGCATAAGGCGAAGTTCTTCGTCGAATATTTCGCGCTCGACCTCATCATGGACGATGAAGGCGTCTGCCGCGGCGTGATGGCCTGGAATCTCGATGACGGCACGCTCCACCGCTTCCGCGCCCATATGGTGGTGCTAGCGACGGGCGGCTACGGCCGTGCTTATTTTTCCTGCACCTCGGCGCATACCTGCACGGGCGACGGCAACGCCATGGCGCTGCGCGCCGGCCTGCCGCTGCAGGACATGGAATTCGTGCAGTTCCACCCCACCGGCATTTACGGCTCCGGCTGCTTGATCACCGAAGGCGCGCGCGGCGAAGGCGGCTACCTGGTGAACTCCGAGGGCGAGCGCTTCATGGAGCGTTACGCGCCTTCCGCGAAGGATCTGGCGTCCCGTGACGTGGTGTCGCGCGCGATGACCGTGGAAATCCGCGAAGGTCGCGGCGTCGGCCCGCATAAGGACCATATCTACCTGCACCTCGACCATCTCGACCCGAAAATCCTGCACGAGCGCCTGCCCGGCATCTCGGAAACGGCCAAGATTTTCGCAGGTGTGGACGTGACCAAGCAGCCCATCCCCGTGCTGCCGACGGTGCATTACAACATGGGCGGCATCCCGACCAACTACCACGGCGAAGTCGTGACGCTGAAGAACGGCAACCCCGATTCCGTCGTCCCCGGCCTCATGGCCATCGGCGAGGCGGCGTGCGTTTCCGTGCACGGCGCGAACCGGCTGGGCTCCAACTCACTGCTCGACCTCGTGGTTTTCGGCCGCGCCGCCGCCATCCGGGCCGCCGAGATCATCAAGCCCAACTCGCCGCATAAGCCGCTCGGCGCCAAGGCAGGGGACGTGGCCATCGCCCGTTTCGACTATATCCGCAACGCCAAGGGCAAGTCGCCCACCGCCGAAATCCGCCTCAACATGCAGAAGACCATGCAGGGCAACGCCAGCGTGTTCCGTAATCAGGAGGTGCTCTCCGAAGGCGCGCAGAAGATCGAGCAGGTCTGGAAGAGTTTCGACGATCTCGGCATCACCGACCGCGGGCTGGTCTGGAACTCCGACCTCGTGGAAGCGCTGGAACTGGATAACCTCCTCGGCCAGGCCGTGGTGACGATGGTTTCCGCCGCCAACCGCAAGGAAAGCCGCGGCGCCCACGCCCGCGAGGATTTCCCGGATCGCGATGATGCCAACTGGATGAAACACACTATCTGCTGGCTCAACAGCAAGGGCCAGGTGAAGCTCGATTACCGCCCCGTGCACCTGCATACGCTGAGCAATGAAGTCGAGCCTGTGCCGCCCAAGGCGCGCGTCTACTAAAGAAAGAAGGATTATGGCTGAATTTACCCTTCCCAAGAACTCCAAGGTCGGCAAAGGCAAGACGGTCAAGGCCGCCGAAGGCGCCAAGCGCACCAAGGTGTTCAACATCTACCGCTACGACCCGGAAAAGCCCGATAATCCGACCGTGGACTCCTTCGAGGTCGATCTCGATCAATTCCCGCCCATGGTGCTGGACGCGCTCATCCACATCAAAGGCAAGGTGGATTCCACCCTCACTTTCCGCCGTTCCTGCCGCGAGGGCATCTGCGGCTCCTGCGCCATGAATATCGACGGCACGAATACCCTTGCCTGCACCAAGCCCATCGAAGATGTCGCCGGGGAAGTAAATATCTATCCCCTGCCCCACATGCCCGTGATCAAGGATCTGGTGCCCGACCTCACCCATTTCTACGCACAGTACGAATCCGTGCAACCCTGGCTGCAAACCTCCTCTTCCGCCCCAGCTGGCAAGGAGCGCCTGCAATCGCCGGAAGACCGCGCAAAGCTCGACGGGCTTTACGAGTGCATCCTCTGCGCCTGCTGCTCAACGAGTTGCCCCAGCTACTGGTGGAATGGCGACCGCTTCCTCGGCCCCGCCGCGCTGCTGCATGCCTATCGCTGGATTGTGGATTCCCGCGACGAGGCTACCGGCGAGCGCCTGGACAATCTGGAAGACCCCTTCCGCCTCTACCGCTGCCACACCATCATGAACTGCGCGAAGACGTGCCCGAAGGGGCTCAACCCCTCCAAGGCCATTGCCGAGACCAAGAAGCTGATGGTCGAACGTCAGGGCTAATGAAGCATGGATCCAGCGGCCAAGCCGCAGGATGAACGGTGATTTTAAACCAGCACGAAGTCGCTGGCGGTAATATTATCCACGCCGAGCAGCACCAGCTCTGCCTCATCCCTGCCGATATAGGCGTTGCCCTCGGTATAGGTAACCATTGAAAGCGCCCGATCGACCGACATGTTCCCTAATTCGGGAATATAGCTGGAAAGACCGATAATGTCCGTGCCCTGAGCAAAATCCGTGATGACCTTGTCACCTGGCGTCAGGAAAAGAAAACGGTCACTTCCTTCGCCACCGCTAACCGTGGCATTGCCCACGCCTCCGGCGAGCGTGTCGTTACCGGCATCGCCGGAAATCTGGTCGTCACCCTGCCCGCCGTGAAGAAAGTCATCACCGATACCGCCTGCCAACGTATCGAGGCCTATATTTCCAAATAATGAGTCGTCGCCTCCGGAACCATAGACCGCATCGGCAGCTTTGCCGCCGAATACCTGGTCAGCCCCGGCTTCGCCATTCAGGCTGTCAGAACCAATATTACCAAAGAGGTGATCGCCGTCACCGCCGCCCAACAGCGAGTCGTTGCCGGCATTGCCTGCCAACGTATCGTTACCCGCCTCGCCGTAGGACACGTCATCGCCCGCCCAACCGCTATCCTTGTCGTTGCCTTCGCCGCCCCAGGCAACATCGTTGCCTATGCCGCCCTCGAAAGTATCGTTGCCTGCTTCTCCAGCCAGAAAGTCGTCTCCCGTGCCGCCCCAGAGGCTGTCTTCGGCGAAGCCCGCGTAGATGACATCCCGCCCGCCCCCGCCGATCATGGTGTCGACGCCGCCGAAACCGCTCAGCATGTCATCCCCGCCTCCACCACCGATGACGTCGCTGCCATCGGCGCCGTAAAGGGTGTTGTTGTAGATGTCGCCGCTCAGCATCGTGCGGCCCGTCGGACCATCGACCTGCGCGCCGCCCCCCTTCAAATCCAGAGCGCCGTAAACCGTGCCAGCCACCGTGTTGCTGTTTACCGTGTTGCCTGAAGCGCCATCCGCCGTTTCGGCCACTCCATAAGCCGCCCGGTTCGATCCATCCGCAAGAATCTGATTATAGGCAATGTAATTGCCCTTGGAGACATAGAAAGCGTTGGTGGCTTCGCCGTCCTGGTAGCCGTTCAAGTAAATCTCATCGTACACGCCATTACGCGCATTGCCGTTGTTATGCAGGATATTGCCCCAGACGGTGCTGCCAACGGCCCCCTGAAGTTCGATGCCCTGGCGTGCGTTTTCATAAAAATGGTTGCCAAGCAGGCTTAGATTGTCCGTCAGGCGAGCCACGAAGCCTTCGCTGCCATTGCTGAAAAACTGACTGCCCAGCACGATGGCATCATGCGTCCACGGAATATTCTGGCTTCCGCGCTGCGCCACGCCTCCGTTGGATCCATTGCCGTAGGAAACCACACCATCGACAATGAAATCATGCGTATTGGTCACCAACTGGAAGCCGTGACGGTCATTGCCGTAGGAGGTATCGTTCTCGAATGTGCCGTTCACCACGTAATCCGCGACAAAACCATCGGTCGCGTTGTGATGCGCGACGCTGTCGGCGATGGTCAGCCGGTGTGTCTGGGCATGGGGATCGAAACCGTAATAGGAGCAGTTCTTCACTTCGACGCGCAGCACGGTGATGTCCTCATCCGCTTCGCTGCCAAGCGGCCGCACGCCGCTGAAAAAGCCATAAACCTTGCCTGAGGTGTTTTCGCGGTTGCCGTCAATCGTCAGGTCGCTGAGCGTGATGTTGACGTTCACATCACCAGATACGGTCCGCACCAGACCGAAATTATCGCTGGAAGAACCGTCGGCAAGCCTCAGCACCGTCTGCCCCATGCCGGCGCCCTGCACGGTGACGTTGTCCTTGAGCTGGATGGCTCCCTTGGACGCCACTCCCGTGCCGCTGATGGTATAGGTTCCACCGGGCAGGAATACCGTGCCGCCGCCTTCGCTGGAGGCCCGATCAATCAGGCTCTGAATGATGTCGGTGTCGTCCACGCCGTCATTGGGGTTGGCGCCGAAAGCCTGTACGTTGTAAGTCGCCATGTTATTTCTCGCCTTTACAATTTCATACACTCCGATGCGTGTATTAAAGCAAGACAGGCAAGGCAAGTTAAAATGGCATAAAGACATAAAAAAAGGCGGCCCGAAGGCCGCCTAATTTCTCTGCAATTTTATAGGCTTAAGCCGCGACCTGCTTGAGCACCACGAGGAGTTCCTCGGTGGCTTTCTGCTGGTCAATCTTCTTTGAGGCGGCGAATTCGCCCACGAGGCGGCCGAGGGCCGATTCGTAGATCATGCGCTCACTGTAGGAGCGGTCGGGCTGATCGACGTTCTTGTGCAGGTCGCGCACGACCTCCGCAAGCGAAAGAATGTTGCCCGAATTAATCTTGGCTTCGTATTCCTGGGCCCGGCGGCTCCACATGCCGCGCTTGGTCTTGGCCTTGCCCTTCAGGGTGCTGATGACCTTCGTAATGTCTTCATCGCCGGAAACGTGACGCAGGCCTGCAATCTGAGCGCGGGTGACGGGCACGCGGAGGATCATCTTGTCCCTCGTGAACGCAATCACGAAGACCCGGATTTCCACGCCGCCGATTTTCTGGGTTTCTTCTCCGGTGATAACCCCCACACCGTGGGTGGGGTAAACGACGTGATCACCGACTTTGAATACCATCTTGTTCATATCGCACAATCCCACTGGTTAAAAACCTGTTTTGCTGTAGGAAGATGCTGTTTTCACATCTTATGGCGTTACAATGCCGCCTACTTCCGCAACGGGATTAGGTATACCACAGGAGATGGCTAAAATAAATGCTAAATGCTTAATAAGTTATATTAAAGTTTTGTTAAAACGTCGCGAATACTTGTTTTTTGGCTCATCCATGCGGCGCTTCGGCATCATGGATTTCCCTCTCCAGGCTTCTCGGAAAAAAACTTTGCAAACTTATCAGGCGTCTCACGGAAGCTGTCCGCGTCGGCAGGCGCTTCCTTCTTCACGGTGAGATTTGGCCATTGCTCGGCGTATTTCTTGTTCACTTCAAGCCATTTCGCCAATTCTTCGGATTCGGGGTGAATCGCCTCCGCAGGGCATTCCGGCTCGCAGACGCCGCAATCAATGCATTCCTCGGGATTGATGACGAGCATGTTCTCGCCCTCGTAGAAACAATCCACGGGACATACCTCGACGCAGTCGGTGTATTTGCACTTGATGCAGGCTTCGGTGACAACATAGGCCATAACGCCCTCTCCCTAGCCTT
>JAFLCR010000002.1:0-15063 GCA_017302755.1 Alphaproteobacteria bacterium | reverse complement strand
CGAGGTTCCCGCAAGGGGAAAAAACGCATTCCTGCGCCGCAATCTGGCATGGATCAGCGCCGCCCGGGCCCGCATCAGCCAGACGCAGAGGAAAAAGCAGGCATATCCCGCCGCCATGATCAGAAGCGGCTTCAGCATGTCCGGGTGAATGGAAGGCCCGCTAGCGCGGAAAACACTGGCAGGCTGGTGCAACGTGTTCCACCATTCCACGGAGAATTTGATCACCGGCAGGTTCACAAGCCCCACCAGACTCAGCAACGCGGCGGGCTTGGCCATCAAGTGCGGCGCGTCGGGGCGGGCCGAGCGCAGGGCGATATAGCCGAGATAGAGAAAGAATAGAATCAACACCGAGGTCATCCGCGCGTCCCATTCCCACCACGTGCCCCAGGTCGGCTTGCCCCAGAGGCTGCCCGTGATCAGGCAGATAAACGTAAATACCGCGCCGATTGGCGCCGCCGAGGATGCCAGCACGTCCGCCAGGTGATGCCGCCAGATGAGATAGGAAGCACTGAGCGCCCCCATCAGCGCATAAACGCCGAGCGCCATCCAGGCGGCGGGCACGTGGACGTACATGATCCTGACCGTTTCGCCCTGCTGGTAATCGGGCGGCGATGCCGCAAGCGCCAGCCAGCCGCCCCAGGCGAACAACGCCAGGGCCGCAATGCCGGAAAGCGGCTGGATCCACCGGGCAAGGCGCTGAAAGCGGGCAGGATTGGCGAGGGCATGAAACATGCGGCGAATCTACGCCCTTGCCTGCGGAATGAAAAGATGGTGTTTTCGCCTCCATGACCGAATCCTCTCTTTTGCGCCTGCTTTCCATCATGACCGCTCTGCGTGATCCCAAAACAGGCTGCCCCTGGGATATCGAGCAGGATTTCGCCTCCATCGCCCCCTGCACCATTGAGGAGGCCTATGAAGTGGCCGATGCCATCCAGCGCGGCGACATGCTCCATCTGAAGGAAGAGTTGGGCGACCTGCTATTGCAGGTCGTCTTCCACAGCCAGATGGCGCAGGAGAAAGGGCTGTTCGATTTCAATGCCGTGGCGCAGGCGATCGCCGACAAGCTGGTGGTGCGCCACCCGCACGTTTTCGGCGATGCCCAGATCAGCACCGCCGCCGCCCAGACCGAAGCCTGGGAAGCCCAGAAGGCCGAAGAACGCAAGGCCAAGGGCAACACCAGCGCCCTGGACGGCGTCACCGCCGGTCTGCCCGCCATGACGCGCGCGGTGAAGCTTCAAAAACGTGCCGCCAGGGTTGGCTTCGACTGGCCGGACGCCGAAGGCGTGTTCGAGAAACTGGATGAAGAAATCGCCGAACTCCGAGCCGCGCGGCGGGATGGCAAGGTTGAGCACGTGCGCGAGGAGCTTGGCGATGTGCTGTTCACCCTCATCAACCTTGCCCGCAAGCTCGATATGGATCCCGAGGAGGTGCTGCGTGCCGCGAATGCCAAATTCACCATGCGCTTCCAGCGCATGGAAGCGACGCTGCAAAAAGAAAAGAGGGATGCCGATGGCATCCCTCTCGAAGCTTGGGAAGAGCTGTGGCGTAAGGCAAAAACAGCCTAAGCCGCCATTCTCGCCGCCATGTGCTGCCTGCCTTCGTCTTTCGCTTGGGAAAGCGCGTGCTTGGTGACGATGTGCATCAAGCCGGTTTCGCTGCTCTTGCTCTCGTTGAGTTTTTCCACCACCTCGGCATGGCCTTCGGCAGCACGATACGAATCTGCAAGAGCATGCGGCACGGCCAGCTTGCCTTCGCCCGCGGGAACGCCATCATACATCAACTCACGCAGCTCGCCGTTCTCGCGGCGAATGAGATGGGCGTATTCACCTTCTCCGCGCAACCTGGCGGCATAATCGCCAGGCTTTACATAACCCGCATCCACCAGGTCGGCCAAGAGCGCCGCCTGCTTCCTCTGCACCTCTTCAGGCGCATCAAGCAGAGCGATCACCGCCATGTCGTGGTTATGGAACTTCACCATGAGATCCAGCAACAGGGGCAGGCTGTTTCCATAATCCTCGTTCAGCCTTTGGAGCAGATCACCGGAAGATAGTTGGTCGGAATGATCATGAAGTTTTGCCAGCAAATCTCTTCCTGAGCGCAGGGATCTCAGGGTTGCTTCGCCAAGCACGCTCTGGAGATCGGAGAAAAGCTCAACCTTCGCCGCATGCAATGCGGCTGCAAAGCCATATCCTTGACTTTCGGCGTTTTCCATGTGCGGGCGGAGCACTGCGGATTCCGAGGCCAGCGCTTTCAAATCAGCAAGCGCCTCTACAATCTGCGAACTGCTTGTTTGATTCACATTGCCTTTATGCGCATGAATGAAATCCGCATATTGGTTTGCATTGGCCAGCAAGTCGAAAATCGTCATGCCGGTTTCCACGTCATAGGCATTCGCCATTGCCCCCGGCAGCCGCAGCTCATAACGATTGTGCAAAGGATTCGCCTGCCCGTCGAGCAGACGGAGCATGTGGCCGCTGCGCGCCAGGATGCGGTCGTTGAGCGGGTTGATGGCCGCGTTGTAGTTCGGCGCGGCCTGCACACCCAGGCGAATGATATCGGATTCTTCCGGGCAGAAAAGCGCCAGAAGCTCTGGCGTGGCCTGCATGCTGGCGAGCAACGCATAGGCTGCGCTATCGTTCAGATTGCCGTCCGCAGCCGAGCAGCCGTACACCACCGCAACGTTTCCATCCTTACCGGACGGATCGGGCTGCCAACGCGTGACCGTGCTGACCCGCTTCGTGCCGTTCTCCTTAGGAACATCGAAGCCCATGAAGCTATCGCGCTCAATGGTAGCGGGGTCAAGCTTCATCAGGTATTCCCTGGAGCGGTGACGGTGGCCGCCGACCCCAGGAAGCCCCGCCGCGCTATCAGTGGAAAAGAGCACACCCATCAGCTCCATGGATTTCTGCTCAATGGCAGGCTTCACGCCCACGTCCATTTGAGCCACTATTTCCGGAGGAAGGCGATGGAAAACGATCTCAATCGCGTTGATACCGCCGCCCTCGCGGTGGATGTTCTCCAGAAGCTCGCCAGGGGCCGGCAAATTTCTGTACGCGGTTCTGGGATGGGGCTTTCTCGCGATCAGCAGCGCCTCCTGCTGCACCGCCTCGAAATCAGCCCCGAGTTCGGCTTGGTCGATTGCGGGTTGCGCATTGCCGAGCGCCTGCCAGACATAGCTTTCCACTTTCGCCTCGAGGGGATTTTCAAGTTTTGCCTCATAAAAGCGTTCGCGCGCCCTGGCAAATTCCGTAACTATCGCCTCCTTTTTCTCAAGGGGGAAATAGCCGGCACGCAGAAGCTTGTCGATGGCGGACGCATACGCATCGAATTCGGGGGTATCCTCCCTTATCAACTGCGCCTGGTTCGCCTTCCACAGGGCGGTATAAGCCTCGAAATACGTGGTGCGAACAATCTCCTCGAACGCTTCGCTGGGCGACGTGGCGCGGGTGGAGAATGTCTCCACCAGGATCTGGCCGATGCCATCACGAACCTGCGGGTAAAGATCGCCGACGCCCTCGCGGATCATGGCGTGCACGACGAAATGATGCACATAATCCCACGTATCCGTGAAACCGACCGCGGACATCTTATGGCCGTAATACACGTCCCGCGCTTTCAGCAGTGCGCGGCGAATGCGTTCTTCGTCCGCCGCGCTGAAATTCTCGGATAGAAAAGAGCTGATGCGCTCTTCCTTCGCTTCAACCGCCGTTCTGAGCGTTTCTTCCAGCTGAGACTGGAACTCCTGGAAGATCTGCGAGCGGCCCCATTTTCCAGGTTCTTCCGCCGTGCCGAGCAACGCCAGCTTGCGGTCGATTTCCGCCCCCCTCATCCGCAGGTCTTCGCCGTAAAGACGCTCATGCGCTTCTGCATTTTTAACCAGAGCTTCGGCGCTCACCCCGCGCACCCGACGCTCCAGCCATTCCTGAAGCAGCAGAATGTCGCTTATGGCGGCATTCGCCGGGTCTTTTGCATGGAGCTGGCGGTCGATTTCCGCCCAGGCTTCCCCCTCGGAAGGAGAAATTCCCAAGCGCACCATGAGATTTACAGCGCGCTTTTTGTAGTGCTCCAGCACATCCTCCAGGGATTCGCCACGGTATTCGCTGTATGCCACGGCTTTGCTCGCCTCTTCACGCGCTTGGGGCGTCGGTGCGGTCACCGCCTTCCAGAGCTGCGTTTCACGCAGCCTTTCCATGGCGGCATCACGCTGGCTCGGATCCTTCAGCGCCGCGTAAAGCGGGGATGGCTCCCCTTCGCGACGGTCAAAAGCCCCGCCCGAAAGATTCAGCAGACAGAAATTCTGGAGGTGGTGCACCAGCGCCGCGAACACGATCACCGGCTCCTGCTGGAACTTATTCTGAATAATCCGCAGCACTTCCGCTTCGCTCACCTGCTGGTCTTCCAGGGTTCTGCCTCCGGTAACACCACGGATTGCTTCATTAAACGCCGAGCCGGCAATAGCCGAGTAGCCGCAGGTCAGGCTGAAGGCGATCCATTTTTCGACTTCTTCCTCGCTGCCAAGAATCTTAAGCAGTTCCTCTTTGAGAGGTTTGACAGTCAGCTGGCCGGCGGCGATGGCGCGGTTGATCTGAAGATGGTCACGCGCATCCTCGGGCGGCAGTCCCAACGCGTCCGTCACCTCGCGAGGAAGCAGCGCCCGCTGGCGCGCCACCTCATGCGGATCGGACATGAGCTGCCCGAGCATGGTGAAAAGCCCGTAATCCGAAAGAATCCGCGCAATCTCCACGCTGTCGAGATCGGCGCGGGCGTTTCCGGAAGCATCCAGCAATTGATGCTGAAGCTGATTCATGCCTTCCAGAATCTCCGCCGCGCGCTTGCGGTCGTAAATTTCCTGGGCCAGCCCTTTCATGCTGTCGAGGCCGGTATTGGCAAGCGCGGTCGAAATGAAGGTTCCCTCGGCCAAACCCACGCCAGTTTCAGTGATGACCGGCAAACCCACATGATAGGCTTCCGAGATTTTACCCAAAAGTTCATGAATGCGCGATTCGTGATGCTCTCTATCCCCGTTTACGTGGACTCCTTCGTTAAGAGCGTCGCGTTCCTTGCGCAACTCCACCAGAAGCCTTTCGATTGCGGCATCGGAATGCCCCAGCTCTATGAGAACCTCAATGTCGCGGCGCTGAATCGCATCATGAAAAGCCAGCTGCCATTCATAGCGCTCCTTTTGCCCTTCCAGGCGGTCACGCAGTGCCTGGCGAAACACTTTCAGTTTTTCGTCGTTTACCGCCGCCCCTTCGCGGATGGCGCCATCCGCCTCCAGGAAGGTATCGAAGCTGCGCTTGTACTTGGTGATGAATTCACCGGAAACGCGTTCTACGAACTGTACGTCGGTTTCATCATTATCCCGGGGCGCCGTTTGCAGTGCGTTCAGCAGAATGCGCTGATCCATTCTTTTGAAAGCCAGCTCATAAGCCAGAACAAGGGTCGGGCAATCCGAATTAAAGAGGGTGTAAATATCGAAAGGCGAAAAGGTGAAGGCTTCTTTTTCGAAACCGCTGCTAGCTTCGATGCCTAAACTCCGCATTAACCCGCCAAGCCCCCGCAACGTCAGGCTTGGGTATGTCAAAGCCGATTCCGCGGTGCTGGACTGAATATCGTAAACCATGTTTTTTCCGTGCTCCCTGCGCGCTCTTTTGGTACAACCCTGTTATTAGAATCAAATTTTCTCTCATTATAAAAATTAAATAAATGTGACAGAGCATGGCTTTATTCATGAAACCCATTCTGCCAAGCTGTTATTATAGCGATTTAATCTGACATGAGTTGCATTCTCATTACCGGCGCGAGTTCAGGCATCGGCATGGCTGCGGCTGCGTTGTTTCGTGATGCCGGATACCGTGTAATCGTTACAGCACGTCGCAATGATCGACTCTTGAAGCTGCAACATCAATTGGGCGATCAATGTCATGCGGCTACAATGGATATCACGGATCCGGAATCCATCGCCGCTGCACTTCGGGATCTTCCCAAAGAATTCCAGGAAATTGATGTGCTGCTTAATAACGCCGGCCTGGCTCTCGGGCTGGAACCCGCGTACAAAACCGCCATCGAGAATTGGGAGCGCATGATCGAGACGAATATCACCGGCCTGCTGCGCGTCACCCGCGCCGTGCTGCCCGGGATGGTCGAACGCAACCGGGGGCATGTTATCAATCTCGGCTCGATAGCGGGCAGCTACCCCTATCCCGGTGGCAATGTTTATGGCGCTACCAAGGCGTTTCTTGCGCAGTTCACGCTGAATCTCAAAGCCGACCTTCTCGGCACGAACGTGCGGGTTACCAATATCGAGCCGGGCATGGTGGAAACTGAGTTTTCCGTCGTGCGCTTTGGCGGTGACCAGGCAAAAGCGGACAGCGTGTATCAGGGCATGAAGCCCCTTTCGGCGGAAGATATCGCCGAGATCGCGCTGTGGTGCGCCTCCAGGCCCGCGCATGTGAATATCAACCGTGTGGAAGTCATGCCTGTGGAACAAGCGTTTTCGCCGTTTGCGGTAAGCCGCAAGAGCTGATCAATCCGGCGCCTTAAGCACCCCGGCCGTCGGTTTTTTTCCGCCTTCGCTCTTTTTATCGTCAGTTTTCTTGCCTGATTTACCCTCTTCCTGCGGCACTTTGACTGCCTTGGAACCAGATGTTTTCTCTGGCTTAGCTGGCGCACCGCCCTTTGTCATCGTTTCGAGATTCTTCCAGGCCTTGTCGTAATAAAGTACGCTGCCCGACAGCGCCATGTTCAGATAGCTTTTAGCCACATCCTCGTTTTTGTTGAGGTAAGCGTAAAGCCCCATGTTATTATAGAGCGCAGGCTGCGAGAGATGCGGGCGGGCGTATTGCTCCGCCTTTTCCATATTGCCCGCGATGCCGTGCACCAGGGACAAATTAAGATCCAGCCGCTTCTTGATGAATTCATCCGTGGCGAGCGAGCGGGCACGCTCCAGGAACGTCGTGGCGTTCTCGAAATCGCGGTTGAAAGCCATGGCAAGGCCGATATTGTTCAGCACGGTGACGTTGTTTGGGCTTACTTCCAGCGCAGCTTTATAATATTGCAGCGCTTCGTTGATGCGGTTGCGCAGGGAGAAGGAAATACCCGCAGCGTTCAACGCTTTCCAGCGTTTATTGTCCTTCGAGATGACTTTAGTAAGTACCGGGTCGGCCTCGTCCAACTGGCCCTTATCAACCAGGGACAGCGCCTTGCCTTCAAGAGCGTCGATATCCTCCGGCTTAATAGCCAGCACGCGGTTGTAATAACGGATGGCCTCGTCGAATTTCCTGGCTTTGCGCAACAGGCCCGCATAACGGGACAGCAGGCGCTCGTCCTTGACCTCCTGCCCTGTTGCGAACGGGGTGAGGATGCTGATCGCCTTTTCGTAGTCCCCGGCCTTTTCCGCCGCTTCCACGCTGGCCAGCACAGTGTCGCTGATACCGGCGATTTCCGGCCCCTTGGCCTTTTCGACGTCTTTTTTCACGTTTTCAGCCACCTGCATCCTATCCGCACAGGCGGCCAGCAGGGGAAGGCAAAGAAAAAGGGCGGAAAGAAGACGAAGCATGGGGAGGATTCATACTAAATGCTTGGCAGAATGCCTAGACAAAATTATGGTGGCGCCCGTATGGTTTCCTTTCAGCACCGCCACTTGCTCAGCATCCGCCCCTTGAGCCGGGCCGATATTACCGCCGTACTGGACAGGGCGGAACAGCATGTGGAGAAAAACCGCGCGCGCGACAAGAAGCAGTCCTCCCTGCGAGGCCTCACGCTCATCAACCTGTTCTTCGAGGATTCGACCCGCACCCGCACCTCATTCGAGCTTGCAGGCAAGCGGCTGGGCGCGGACGTCATCAACATTTCGGTGGGCAACTCGTCGGTCAAGAAAGGCGAGACGCTCATCGACACCGCCATGACGCTGAACGCCATGCAGCCGGATTTTATTGCCGTGCGCCATTCCGAGTCCGGCGCGGTGCACCTGCTGGCGCAGAAAGTGAAATGCTCGGTCATCAATGGCGGCGACGGCACCAACGAACACCCCACCCAGGCGCTGCTCGACGCCCTCACCATCCGCCGCAGGATCGGCAGGATCGACGGGCTGACCGTGACCATCTGCGGCGATATTCTCCACAGCCGCGTCGCCCATTCCAACCTGCTGCTGCTGAAAAAAATGGGCGCCACGGTGCGCGTGGTGGCCCCGCCCTCCCTGATGCCGAAATTCCTGCGTGCGTTCCTGGAGGAGGAAGGCGCCGAGATTCATCATGACATGCGCAAGGGCCTGAAAGATGCCGACGCCGTCATGACGCTGCGCCTGCAGACCGAGCGCATGCAGGGCAGCTACGTGCCGAGCGTGCGCGAATATTTCCATTATTACGGCCTGAACCGTGAAAAATTCTCGCACGCCAAGCCGGAGGCGATTATCCTCGATCCCGGCCCGGTGATCCGCGGCGTGCAGATCGATTCCGATATGGCCGACTCCGTGGGCCGCAGCCTCATTCTCGACCAGGTGGAGATGGGCGTCGCCGTGCGCCAGGCCGTCATGGAGCTGATGGCGGAAGGGCGTTAATAAGATTTCGGCTGAGGCACCGTTTGGGCCAAATGTAACAAGGCTCCCTGTTGAAATAAGTTCAATAATCCTGTCGCCGCCTGGCCAATTTCACCAGCCACACGTTGCACATCGGGACTGGCTGCATTGCCGTTGACACTTCGGTGGAACTCGCTGGAAAAATCCTGAAGCATGCCCAGGCACTGATCCACCTCGTCATACCAGAAATGCACGCTTTGATACCGGTCGCGCTGTCCACGGTTTTCATAATAGCCGACATGAGAAACCTGGAAATTCGGGCATCCTTCCAGGGATCGCCTTTCTGAAGAAGCGCGAATATCATGGATAACCGCAGTCAATGCACGGAGGCAGGAGGGAATGGTGCCCAGGAGAATATCCTCGCTTCTTGAAATGATGTCGCCAAGCGCACCGCCCGCTTCTTCCAACCTATCTTGCAGAGGTTGCAATTGATCCACCGTTTGCTGCAACACGCTGATAAGCTCCGCTTCACATCCGGCTTCGCCGCCAACAAAACGCCGGGGCTCCCAAAGATAGCCTGCCAGAAGTTTGAGGTGCTCCTTATCCGGAAATTGAAGGAAAGATGCTTCCATCACCTCGAGCTGCCTTATGGCTGCCGCTGCCATGGATTGATCATCGGGGTGGCCTTCCAGGCGGTGATGCGCTTCGGTAAAAAAAGCATGAAGATCACGAATCGCAGTCAGATGGTCTTTTTCTGCCGCCGCCGCGGCAATCGGCCGCTTGGTGTGAAGGTGATAAACATCCTGCTGACCGCCATAAGACGAGCCTGCGCGCAAATGATAGTCCTTGGAAATGATATCCAGGCATTGCGCAAGATCAGCCAGCCCGTCGCACCATGACCGCACCCCCGCGGGGTCGGCGCCCAAGCTTTTTAAGCAAACGGCTAGCGGCTTGTTGCCATCCGACACGGAACTCAGCAACGCCAGCGCCGCTTCTATAAAAGCTGGGGATTCGTCCACATATTGCTTTAGATAATCCGCCGCATGAACGGCCTCACCCCTTGGCGGGGCGATATTCGTGATAACCATAGCGTTGCATCCCTGATCATGAAGTCTCCTTGCTGTTGCTTTTGGTTTTTTCTTTGTAGAATAAGAAAAGCCACTCCATTTTCCAGCGAAGAATTATGAATTTTTATGCCTGATGACTCTTCCGCCTCTTTTATGGCCCTGGCGTTGGAGGAGGCTCGCGCCGCCGCCGCGCGCGGCGAAGTGCCCGTGGGAGCGGTGGTCGTGGAAAACGGAGCGGTAATTGCCCGCGCCGGAAACCGCACCGAGGAACTCCACGACCCTACGGCGCATGCCGAGCTTCTAGCCATACGGGAGGCATGCCAAAAACTGGCGTCCCCGCGAATTCCGCATTGCGACCTCTATGTAACGCTGGAGCCATGCGCTATGTGCGCGGGTGTAATCAGCTTCTCAAGAATCCGCCGTCTATATTTTGGAGCCTATGACACCAAGAGCGGTGGAGTAGAACATGGAGGTCGGTTTTTTCAGCAAACAACATGCCATCACTCACCCGAGGTATACGGCGGCCGCATGGAACAGGAAAGCAACGAAATGCTTCGGAAATTTTTTGCCGCACTGCGGCATGGAACGGCCTGATATAAAGAGGGCTAGCATAAGTGTTTAGAACAACTAAAGGAGCCTCTTAGAAGGCATGCATAAGTGTAAAGAATACTTAACGGTATTTGATTAAAGTGTTTGTTGTAACAGTGGTTAGGTAGGTGTCGTGATGTGGGACCAAAAAAGTCAGTGGGCATTTGAAGACTTATTGGAAAGAGCGCAGGACGATCTGGGCGCACTTCTAAGAACAGGAGAAATTTCTGATCTCATTAGACCTTTATTTTCAGATTCCCCCATTGAATCCTTTGTTAACTATATTCTTCCTAATGCAAAACTTTATGGCATTCAAAGAAATTTTCTTGTTGATGAGGATAATATTCCTTTAGAAGAAAATTTAACTCAGCTATACGGCTTTATTGCCAATATCCCATATTATTTTTACTATAACTCGCGGGAAGCGATTATCCCAAATTGCCACAACGCCGATGTTCTTGATCTCTCCATATTAGAAGATTCCTCGTGGCTTTCCGAAATAATCATTGAAAGAGCTAAAGCCGCCAGCAATCCAAGCATAGCCATGCAGGAAATCCGCAAGGCTATAGATAGCGCCGACAGCAGGCGCCACATGTTTGGAGATAACCATGTAAATACTCCAGAGATTGCTGCTTTGGCGCTGACTTATTTAGGCGTAACTCCCGAGCGCGGAATCAATCTCTTAGGTGAAGGAAATTTTGCTACGGCTTACGAGCGTGATGGCGTTGTCTATAAAATAGGCGCTGATGAAGAAGTCAGAAAAGGCGGCGGGGATGAAGCGCATGTGCAGATTATTCCCAGAGCAAGGCCGGAAGATGTGCGAAGATTTTTCATGGCACAACCCCTGATTCTTGGGGCGACTCTGGTTCCGTACGAGGTAGTTTCAATTGGAAAGCTTTATACTACATCGTCCCCGACTATTGTTCCATGCGAGACAGTAGAAAAAGATGAATTTGATTATATGGAGGCGCTACAAATAAAATACATATTAAACCGATTTGGCCTGACTTTTGATTATGAATCCGATCAGAAAACGTTTGGATATTTCTTTCATGACCGCGAAAGATACATGGTTTTGCTTGATACGGATTTCATGCGCCCCCTCATGCCTGATGGCGCGCTCAGTATTTATCCCGGCAATGTCGCAGACCAGCGTTTAACGCCGGAAGATCTACTTGCTTGCGCCTTTTGCCAACGCATGTTGGAAGAATTCTTTCCGTCTGTATATTTTGCTCCTCACAAATATCTTCCCAGCACTTCCGGTGATACATCTCAGGATCCCACGCTGAGTTCCTTGATGGCTTTGTATAATGTTGTTACTTCGGGTAATTCTCAAGCCATTGAGCAGGCGCTAAACATCATAGAACAAAGACACAAGCCTATCGCTTCTCTTACAGATGAAAAAGTCAGAGAAATATTTTCAGAAGTTGAAAGCGAAAGAGGACGAATTGTACCGGACAATACAGAAATCCAACGCCGATTCGACGCCGCGCTTGCTGCCTTTCCAAGATATCGTGAGGATCTCGCACGTAACGCCACAAATATTTTAGCGTGCAACGGAGTTCAGGTTCAAGATATCAATGATGTTGATACGCTTGCCTTGGCTGCACGGGAAAGCCTTCCGGAGGAAGGAAACACACTGCCTTACTGGCTAAGCCGACAGTCGCCCCCTCCTTCATCCCTTGCCCGTTAAAAACGGCGCACTTATGTGCTTTTCGGGCGCATTTTAATGCCGTTCAATAGCTTAACAAAACACTTTTCTATCCACGCGGGCTAAGCATAATGAATTTCCGCCCGCGAGGATGCCGTGACCGCTTATTCTTCTCTCCGTGACTTTTTGCAGACACTGGAAGCATCTTCGCTGCTTTCCCGGGTTTCCAAACCCGTCTCGCCGTTTCTAGAAATGACCGAAATCCAGACCCGCCTCATGGCAGAAGGCGGGCCGGCGGTGTTGTTCGAGAAGGTCGAGGGTCACGACATGCCGGTGCTGGTCAACTTGTTCGGCACGGTGGAACGCGTGGCGCTGGGCATGGGCAGAAGGCCGGAGGAGCTTCGGGAAATCGGCGAGACGCTCGCCTTCCTCAAGCAGCCCGAGCCACCCGGCGGCTGGCGCGAGGCGATGGAGATGCTGCCGCTTGTCAAAACCGTGATGAGCATGAAGCCGAAAACCGTCGGCAAGGCGCCGTGCCAGGAGATCGTGCTGAAAGGGGATGATATCGACCTTTCCAAACTCCCCATCCAGACTTGCTGGCCGGGCGAACCAGCGCCGCTCATCACCTGGCCGCTGGTAGTGACCAAGGGGCCGTCGGATAAGCGCGAGGATAATTACAACCTAGGCATCTACCGCATGCAGGTGACGGGCAAAAACACCACGCTCATGCGTTGGCTGAAGCATCGCGGCGGAGCGCAGCATCATGCGCGCTGGGCGAAGCAACATTCTGAACCCCTGCCCGCCGCCGCCATCATCGGCGCCGATCCGGGCACGATCCTCGCCGCCGTCACCCCTGTGCCGGATACGCTGTCTGAATACCAGTTCGCTGGGCTACTGCGCGGGGCGAAGGTGGAACTGGTGGATTGCAAGACCGTGCCCCTCAAAGTGCCCGCCGAGGCCGAGATCGTGCTTGAGGGTCATGTCAGCCTCACCGATTACGGCGACGAAGGCCCGTATGGCGACCATACGGGTTATTACAACTCGGTGGAGCAGTTTCCGGTATTCACCATCTCCGCCATCACGATGCGGAGCAACCCCATCTACCTCTCCACTTACACCGGCCGCCCGCCGGATGAGCCGTCGGTGCTGGGCGAAGCGCTGAACGAAGTGTTCATTCCCCTGCTCCAGCAGCAATTCCCGGAGATCGTCGATTTTTGGCTGCCGCCGGAGGGGTGCTCCTACCGCGTGGCGGTGGTATCGATCCGCAAGGCCTATCCCGGCCATGCCAAGCGCATCATGATGGGCGTGTGGAGTTTCCTGCGGCAGTTCGTCTACACGAAATTCGTGATCGTGGTGGACGACGACATCAACTGCCGCGACTGGAAAGACGTCATCTGGGCCATCTCCACCCGCATGGACCCGGTGCGCGACACGTTACTGGTCGAGAACACGCCCATCGACTACCTGGACTTCGCCTCCCCAGAATCCGGCCTCGGAGGCAAGATGGGGCTGGACGCCACCAACAAGCTTCCCCCCGAAACCAAGCGCGAATGGGGCAAGGAAATCCGGATGGACGAGGAAACCATTGCCAAAGTCACGGCGCGCTGGCAGGAATATGGTCTTCCCGGCAGCGGGAAAGCCATTTGGAAACCAAAATAACGAGGCTCCCATGACGCTGCGCCACCTGATTCCGCTTTTCGCCCTGCTCTTCGCCTTCCAGCCCGCGTTGTCCGCAGACACTACGCTGGATGCCAGCGATCCGCACTTAATGAACGACGCCAAGCGCAAGACGGTTAATGCCCGCGCGGCGGAAATGGAAGCGCTCGGCAAGCAGCATGATGCTGACAGTGAAAAGACGCTGCTCGAAACGCTGGCCAATAAGGAATTGCACCACCGCATCCGCAGCGCTGCTTCCGGCGCGTTGCGCGACCGCAAGAGCGAAGCAGCCATCCCCGTATATCTCGCGGTGCTTCAGGATACGTCGGATAACCAATATGTGCGCTATTCCGCCGCCCTTAATCTGGCATGGATGAAGGCGGTTGACGCCATTCCCGCCCTGCGCACCGCGCTGCAGGATCAGGAAGCTTTCGTCCGCACCGGCGCCGCCAGCGCCCTCGGGCTGTTGGGGGAAGCCTCCGCGGAAGCCGCCCCTGATCTGGCGAAACAGGTGGAAAGCGATACCAACGCCAAGGCACGCCGTGAAGCGGCCAGCGCGCTGTCGCGCATCGGCGTGCATACCGAAGCCGTCGCCGCCTCCCTGCTCAAGGGTTTGAAGGACGAAGACGACTGGGTGCGTATTTACGCGGCAGGGGCGCTGGCCACCATGAAGGAACACGGCACCGCGGGCATTGCGGAAATGATCGACCAACTGGGCAAGCCGAACAGCGGCAATTCCCTGAAAGAATACTACTTGAAAGCCCTGGGCGACTTCGGTGAGCTTGCAGCCAAACAGGCCGCGCCCGTCGCCGCCGGGGCGCTCAAGGACAAGGAAGACGACATACGTTCCAGTGCCGTCTATGCGCTCGGCAAGTTCGGGGCGGAGGCAAAGCCTTATAGCGCCGACATTATCAAACTGCTTAGCGACTCCTCCGACCTGGTCCGCATGTCAGCAGCGCTGGCGGTGGGGTATCTGAAGCTGGAAGAAGCCATTCCCACGCTGAAGGAAATGGGAACCAATCCCAAGGGCAGAAACGACCGCATGTCCGCCATTTCCGCCCTGGGTTCGATTGGTACTCCCGAGGCAAAGAAACTCGCTGAAGAGTTTGCTGAAAAGGGATTTTAGCTTCCGCTATTGGCTGACAATCTCCCAGCTTCCGTCCGGTTGGCGGCAGGCCGTGCCGTAAGTCTGGCGGTTGCGGCCTCCGATGCTGGACACGCTTTGATACTCGCGGCAGTAACGGCCTTCCTGGGAATAGGTTTTGGTCGGCACGATCGCGTAGGTATCCTGGCTGTCGGGATTCTGCCAGGCGATCTGGCTGCCGGTTTTGGCCGTTTCCAGGGCATAGCCAGCGCAGCGCTGATCCAGAGGCGTGGCAAAAGCAGTGCCGATATTGGAGCCGACGAGAAGCCCGGCCAGCGCCCCGCCGATGGTGGCGGCATCGTTTCCCTTGCCTTTTCCAAACTGGTTCCCTAGCACGCCGCCCGCAACGCCCCCGAGAATCGCGCCAAGAAGCTGGCTTTCGCCCGTATTATCCGAGCAGTTGATTTCCGTCACCTGGTACTGGGGAAGCACCTGGTAAGTG
>JAFLCR010000199.1 GCA_017302755.1 Alphaproteobacteria bacterium | reverse complement strand
AGCGAAGAAGAAATCGGCCGTAATGTTTTGGAAGCGCTGGATGCCCGCAACCGCACCCTGGAGCTGACGGATCATATCTATGCGACGTCCTTCGACCCATATGCGAGCTTCCGAAGCGCTTACCTCCAGCGTCGCGATCACGAAATCCGCAATGGAAAATAATCACAGGGCATGGTCATGAACCGACTTTGGCGTTCAACGCTGGTAATTGCGATGCTCGCGATACCTGTTTCCGCGTTTTCAGAGGATCTGAGTACCGAAAAAGCCAAGGCAAAGGTGGAACAGGTCGGCCAGGAAGTGCTGAAGATTGCTTCCAATGAAAGCCGAAGCCTGAAAGCTCGACGCACCGAGCTGGAAAAAGTGTTCATGCGCGAAGTGGATGTGGCCTGGATCGGCCGGTTTGTGCTGGGCCGCCAGTACCGTGCCTCCACGCCCGAACAACAGAAGCGTTATGAGAAGCTTTATGCGCAGTTCCTGGTGAAGCATTATACTTCCAAGTTCAGCGAATATGCCGGCGAAAGCTTCCAGGTGCTCAGTTCCGAACCGATGGATGGCGGTGACGTGATGGTGCATACGCAGATCGTGCGCCAGGGGCAGCCGCCCATTATCGCGAATTACCGACTTCGCAAAGGCGACGGCGGTGAAGCCAGGGTCAACGATATCGTGATCGAAGGCGTCAGCCTGCTAACCACCCAGCGCGCCGAGTTTGCTTCCGTGGTGTCGCGCCAGGGCATGGATTACCTGCTGGACAGCCTGGAAAAGAAGATCCAGGAATTTGATACGGCGCACAATCCCGCCGATCAGTGAAATCGGTTGATCGCTTCTTTTAGATCGACGGCACCCTCGTAGAGAGCCCGTCCGATGATCACGCCTGAAATGCGCCTTTCGGCATAAAGCATTTCCAGGTCATTGACACTGGCAACGCCTCCGGAGGCTATAACCGGAATCGTGACGGACTTGGCCAATTCCGCTGTCTCCACGACATTAACACCTTCCATCACCCCGTCCCGGTCAATATCGGTATAGACCAGTGCGGCGGCGCCGGCGTCCTCGAACTGCCTGGCCAGGTCGACGGCGGTAAGTTCCGAGGTTTCTGCCCAGCCTTCAACCGCGACCTTTCCCTTACGGGCGTCGATGCCTACGACGATACGGCCCGGGAATTTGCGGCAGGCTTCATGCACGAGCGCGGGGTTTTTCACCGCGACCGTGCCCAGGATGACCCGGGTGATGCCTTCGGAAAGCCACATTTCGATCGTGGCGAGATCGCGGATGCCGCCGCCGAGCTGCACGGGAAGCGAGACGGAGGCGCGGATTTCCCGTACGGCTTCGGCGTTGACCGGCTTGCCCGTGAATGCACCGTTTAAATCCACCAGATGCAGCCAGATTGCGCCCGCTTCGGCGAAACGCTTCGCCTGGTCGGCGGGGGAAGTGGAAAACACCGTAGCCTGATCCATCGCGCCGCGCAGCAGGCGCACACACTGGCCGTCTTTCAGATCTATGGCAGGGTAAAGAATCATAAGGACGAGGAGTATATGCCGTTTGCTGCTGGAAAGCCAAGACGCTTAAAGCCACACATGCGTCAATTCCTTGTAAAAGAAGTGTCCGGCGACATAGCGCCCGTCGATCTGCTCGTATTTGGGTAACAGCCCCCACCGCACGAAGCCGCTGGATTCGTAGATTTCTATGGCGCGGGTCTGAGTTTCGCGGACATCGCAGCGAATCACCGAGAACCCCGCGATGATGGCTTCCTCCTCGGCCAACTGGAGCAGGGATTTGGCCAGGCCATGCCCGCGGGCGAAAGGAGCCACGAAATGCCCTTCCAGCCTCACGGCGAACGCAGTGGTCTGCTTATGCGCCCCCGGTTTGACCAACTGGAGCGCCCCCACCACCGTGCCGTCTAGCCGTGCCAGGAAAAGCTGGCGTTCCGGCACCAGCATCACGCCTTTCCAATAAGCTTCCAGCACCTCCCTCGCCGGGGCGGCGAGCCACTGGAAACCGATGCCGTCCTTGATCGCTTCTTCGGTGGCGTAGCAGAGATCGTCCATATCCGCGCCCGTCAGCGAGGCGGCTTTGAATACATCGGCGCGGACAGTAAGCTCGGACATCAGCAGCGCGTCAGAAAGTTGCGGATCAGGTGAAGGCCGGCGGCCTGGCTTTTTTCGGGATGGAACTGGGTGCCGAAAATATGGCCGCGGGCGATGGCGGCGGTTACCTTCCCGCCATAATCCGTCTGTGCGGCCAGGAGTGAGTCATCGGCCAGCTCCAAATGGTAACTATGCACGAAATAGGCGTGATCTCCCGGTTTGAGTCCCTCGAAAAGCGGGGTTTGCCGGGGAAATTCAAGCGTATTCCATCCCATATGCGGAACTTTCAGCTCCGGCGGGGTTTTCAGGGCTTTCACCTCGCCGGGAATCCAGCCCAGCCCCTTATGCGTGCCATGCTCATGGCCAATAGTCGCCATGAGTTGCATGCCAACGCAGATACCCAGAAATTTGATTTCCCGTTCGAGCACGGCTTTTTCCAGGGCGGCTATCATGCCGGGAATGCGCGATAGCCCCGCCATGCAGTCCGCGAACGCGCCGACGCCCGGAAGCACGATATGCGAGGCGTTTGCCAGATCAGCGGGCGAATCACTGACGCGGATGTCTGCCGGGGGAGTGATCGTCTCTGCGGCGGCGGCAAAGGCCTTAGCGGCGGAGCGCAGGTTTCCGGATCCGTAATCGACAAGAATGACGCGGATGGCATCAGGCATAGTGGGGCAGGGCGGGCAAAGGTGCGACATAGTCGGGAAAATGGCGATCGAAGAAGCGCTGTTCGGCGCGGGTCAGCGACTCTCCGCTGACGATGTCCGCCATGGTGTAGCCACGTTTTTTTAACCCTGCCCTCCACCAGTCATTGCCCCATAACCCCGCGATAAAGCCTAGTGAAATCTGCAGAACGCTGTAGGACGCTTCGCTCAATTCCAGGGCCGTTATGGTAAGATCGGCGGCGACAAGCGCGGCCAGCAGCAGGAATCCCGGCAGCCAGAGGCGGTGGTAAAATGCCCAGAACGGTCCGAACAGAAACGCGCCCCAGGAAAAGCCCTCGTGGATAAAGACGGGATCTTCGAGCGCTCTGGGCGCATCGGCGCGAATATGAACGGTGTACAGGGCCAGGCGATGAAACATGGGGGGTTCCGATCAGCGCTCCCGCAGGGCGGAAGCGTTAAAGCACTCCTTTGGTCGAAGGAACGGCATCGGCCTTTCGGGGGTCGATGGCAATGGCGCTTCTCAGCGCACGCGCCAACCCTTTATAGCACGATTCCACGATATGATGGTTGTTTTCGCCGTATAAGTTTTCCACGTGCAGCGTCAGGCCGCCTACCTGGGCGAAAGCCTGGAACCATTCCTTGAATAGCTCCGTATCCATTTCCCCGAGCTTCGGCTTGGTGAACTGCACTTTCCAGATGAGGTAGGGTCGGTTGGAAAGGTCGAGCGCCACGCGGGTCAGGGTTTCATCCATCGGGATATAGGCATGCCCGTAACGGGAGATCCCCTTGCGTTCGCCCAGAGCCTTTGAAAACGCTTCTCCCAGCGCCAGGCCCGTATCCTCGGTCGTGTGGTGGAAATCGATGTGCAAGTCGCCCTCAGCCTTGAGGCGGATGTCCATCAGGCTGTGGCGGGAAAGCTGCTCCAGCATGTGATCCAGAAAGCCGATGCCAGTGGAAACCTCGTATTTTCCCGTCCCGTCGAGGTTGATCTCCGCCTCGATGCGGGTTTCCTTGGTGCTGCGGGAGACTTTGGCGGAACGCATGGGGTTAATTCGACGCTGCCTTTGGGGTTTTCTCGCCTTGCTTCATGCGCGCTTCATAGAGTGCTGCGAAATCGACCGGCTCCAGCAGCAGCGGCGGGAAGCCGCCATCGCGCGTCAC
>JAFLCR010000198.1 GCA_017302755.1 Alphaproteobacteria bacterium | reverse complement strand
CTCGCCGTTCGGATCGGCGATGGCGCTGAACATATCCCGCGAGAACTGGTAGAGGTTTTGCCCCACCTGGCTGATGACGTATTCCCCAGGGCCGACCATGACGGTGCCGTTGCTTCCGGTAACGGGAATGAACATTTCGCGCTGGATGTTCTCATCCTTGAATTGATCGGGGTTGGTGCAGGGCCAGTCAGGGCTTTGCCATGGGCCGCAGCCGGTTAAGGCGAGCAGCAGCACGCACATCATGCCAATAAACCAGCGGGAGGGTCTGGAGGTGTTCATTCGGTCGGAAGTCCAAAAATGGTTCTGCGTGCATTTTTCAAGATGCGCTTGGAGCCCTTCTTTAAGTTACGGATGGCAAGTTTGGTGCCTACCCTTGCTGCCTTCTCGGCATCAATGCGCCCGCTTGCCAATCCGTAAGCGAGACCCGCGCCTTTGGCTGTAAGGCCAGCCCCCTTGACCGCCGTGCTGCCCGCGCGTTTCGCAGCGCCGCCCATGGTGAAGCCGTGCTTTTTCCGCAGGGCGTCGGTTGCGCCGCCCCAGCCCTGACTGTCAACCGCATTGACAAACGCCCGCTGCGCGTTGATGCCGGCCATGGCTTTCTCGCGCTCCGCCGTCAGCTTTTTCACCACTTCAACCTGTGCCTTATAAGCGGCTTTCGCCGCGGTGCGCTCAGCTGTGCCTACCTTATATTTCTCCACGTCCGTACGCAATTTTTCCAATTCTTTTTGCTCCTTATCGAGCTTGAAGGCAAAGGGGCTGTAATGCGCGGCGGTTTCGCGTGCCGCCACAAAGGCCTTGAGCGGCACTTTGGCGATGCGAGGGCCGTAAATTCTGCCTGCATGGGTATATACGGTCGCCAGCTCCATGGTGATGTCGGCGATGAAATCCTGGAATTGCTTGGCGATCCAGCAGATGGCGAAGACGATCAGCATGTCCTCAAGCCGCAGGGGGAACTCGCCGAACGGGTAGGGCACCATGGTAAAGCCGCTGATGCCCCAGCTGCTGGCAATCGGGTTTCTGTCCGGCATGGCGAACTGCCATATCCAGCTCTGGAAGAAAATCAGCACCGGCCCCGGCATCAGGCAGACGTTCATGCGGTTGACGTTCTGCCCGTTTATTTCCTGGGGGCCGAAGAACATGTCGTTGATGGAAACATGCAGCAGGATCATGAACATGGTGATGTAGAAAAAGATCACAATTGGCTGCAGCGAGAACATGATGAGCTGCTTCATCCAGGCGTCGAAATATTGGAAGGTTCGCTGGAACAGCAGGAAGACAATAAAGATGGGGCCGAGTGCCAGCAGCACCGCCTTGATGATGTAGCTGAGCAGGTACAGCCAGATAGCCCCCCCAATCGCCGAAATGAGGAAGAAGAAAGAAGTCAGCAGGAGAAACAGGAAGAACCATCCGAACGGAAAGGCGTAGAGGCAGGCGAGATAGAAGCGCACCGTCGGCGTCGCCACCAGCTGCGACAGAAGAATATCCACGTTCGCGAAAGCCCCCGCGTTCCTGTCCATCCCATAGCTGCTGCTGGCGCCGTCACTTGGCGTGTAGGCTTGCCATGCAGGCTGCTTCTGGTCCTCGCTCAGTGTGCTTCCCTGTGCCGGCGCGCTTCCCGATGGCTCGCCGCCGCCCATGAAAAATTCATTCACGCTTGCCATCTGGAGATTTACTTTGTTAATCATCCAATCCGTGCCATCAAAGAAAAGCCTGCTGGAAATATTATAGAATCCGGCGGAGCCATCGGCGCTGAGGATGAATGCAATAATCCCCACCTTGAATGCGCGCATCAGGCCGTCGCCGAGCGTCACCTTGGTCATGCCGATGGCCAGCATGATGCCGTAAATGACGAAATAAAGCAGAATCACCCGGGAGGCGATGTTGCGGAAAATGGCGCCTTCGCCGTAAACGATGCTGCGGAACAACGCCTCGGAGGTTTGCTTGAGGCCGACGGTCAGGTTCTCCATGATGAACTGGATTGGGCCGCGGCATCCGGCGGCATCAATAGAATTGTTGCACGCGTTTCCATCCGCTGTCACGGCCAAGGTGGAATAAAAGCTCTCCTTGTTGAATTCGCCCGAACCCGTGCAGATGGGGCTTCCATCGGGGCTGCTGGCGCAGGCGGAAAGGAGGCAGAGCGCCAGGCAGCCGAACATCAGGCGGATCAGGAGCAGCCGGAACGGAGTGAGGATTATGCCCATCATCAGCCACCGCCTCTTGTTGCCGCCGCCGCCGCCGCCGCCGCCGCCCTCGCGCGCTCCTTGGTAAGTTGCGCGTAATTGCCGCCGGCTCCGCCGGTAATGCTGTTGACGAACGAGAAGTAGTTGCCGCCGGTAATGCGGATCAGGCGGCTGGCCATGGAGGCCAGATGCTCGAAGAACAGGGCTACGAGATAGACGATCATCATCAGCACCAGCAAGTCCGTCAGCAGGTTCGCAAGCGCTTCCCCGCTATCGCGGATGGTGGGATGAAGGCAGAGATTGGCCTGCGGGGACAGACTGGCGGTGCAGTCCTGGCTGGCGCCGCAGCTTGTGCCTTCATCCGAAACATTCCACACCAGGGTTTCGCATGGCGCGGTGATCATCTGCTGTCCCGTGATGCCTCCCAAAACCTGTTGCAGGCCGATGAGAAAACTATTCAGCGCGTCTTTAAGCAGAAGGAGCATGAAGCTAAGAAAAGTGAATACAAAGATCGGCTGAACCATTGCATCGAACATTTCTGCGACCCATTTGGAAAAAATATCGTAGGTCGTTTTGAAGAGGATCGTCGGCAGGATAAAAGGCAACACCATGAGCAGCACGGCAATATGCAGCAACGCCGTGATATAGATCAGCAACGCCTTGAGCGAGACTTCGATCATGAAAATGATGAAATTGACGATTGGCCAGATCAGGAACAGCCCGACCCCCGTGAGAAGAAAGACAACGATAAGCGGAATGAGGCCGAGGCCGGCAGTGGCCGAGAATCCCATTACCATGCCCATCATGCAGTCAAATCGTTTCCAGACGAGCAGCTTATCATAATCGGCGCCGTCGAGCGCGGCACATACAGCGGGATCCTGGCCCAGCAGGCTTTCCACACCTGGCGTTGTCTGAAGTATATTGAACGGCATGGCCGATGTGGCGACGTAGAGCAGGTAATCCATGATGCGGTACGGGTAATCGTAAAGTACCGCATAATTATACATGATGGCGTACATCGTGCCGATTTTGAAGCACAGCCAGAACGTATCGTTCCACGGGTTTCGCAGCATGCCTGCCGACATCCTGAATCCATGAAAGGTCAGCGCCAGAATCAGGCAGAGCTGCATCATGGCCTGCGTCCATGGCCAGATGCCCTGAATATAGATAAGTACGCTCTGCCAGAGCATCTGTCGTATGCAGGAGGTGATTCGCATGGCAAAGGGCGCTTCGGCGGCCTCGCGGCATTTAAAATCGTCTGGCACCTCTCTGCCGCCTATGAGCTCACCGGTTAGCGGCCCCTGCGCCAGTGCGTCGCCCGGTAACGCCCAGGCCATCAGCAGCGCTGCCAGCCCGGCCAGGATCAGGCAACGCAAGGTAACGGCAGGGGTAGTGACCGTACTCATTTCTTTCCTTCGCTGGCCAATTTCTTGAGCGTGCCGACACCGGGAATTTTATTGATCTGTTTGTTGGCGGATTCGAGATAACCCACGTCGAAGAGGCTGACGAGGCGTTTGCTCATCTCAGGAATGGTGGATGCGAATGCCATCATGATGAAGAACATGGTCGCCAGTGCGAATAGATCGAACATCACCCGCCTGCTGGCCATGGCGTCCACGTCGGCGAAACCGCAACGATAGGAGGTGTTTTCAATCGCCACGTTATTGGCGCCTTCGGAGTCATTCATGTTCTGGCAGTTGGCGATATCGGGGTTCTGGCCTTGCTGCTGTTCGGTTGTGGACTCGTTGTCGGCGCTTCGCGCGCTGCCGCAGCTGACGATGCTGCAACGGAACGGCCCGGCGCCGGT
>JAFLCR010000197.1 GCA_017302755.1 Alphaproteobacteria bacterium | reverse complement strand
AGAAGACCTGGCTCTTCTTGGTCGGAATCGTCGTGTTACGGTCAATCAGGCGCGTGAACACGCCGCCCAGCGTTTCGATGCCCAGCGACAGCGGGGTCACGTCGAGCAGGAGCACGTCCTTCACTTCGCCTTTGAGCACGCCCGCCTGAATCGCGGCGCCCATCGCCACCACTTCGTCGGGGTTCACGCCCTTATGCGGTTCGCGGCCAAAGAAATTTTTCACCACTTCGATCACCTTGGGCATGCGGGTCATGCCGCCGACCAGGATCACCTCGTCGATCTCGTTGGCCTTGAGGCCCGCATCCTTGAGCGCCGCGCGGCAGGGCTCGATGGTCTTCTGGATGAGGTCGTCCACCAGCTGCTCCAGCTTGGCGCGGGTAAGCTTGATGTTGAGATGCTTCGGGCCGTTCTGGTCGGCCGTGATGAAGGGCAGGTTCACTTCCGTCTGCGCGGAGCTGGACAGCTCAATCTTCGCCTTTTCGGCGGCCTCTTTCAAGCGCTGGAGAGCAAGCTTATCGCTGCGTAGGTCGATACCCTGCTCCTTTTTGAACTCATCGGCGAGATAGTCGATGATGCGTTTGTCAAAGTCTTCGCCGCCGAGGAAAGTGTCGCCGTTGGTGGCTTTCACCTCGAACACGCCGTCACCGATCTCGAGCACCGACACGTCGAACGTGCCCCCACCAAGATCGTAGACCGCGATCGTCTTTCCCTCTTTCTTATCAAGGCCGTAAGCGAGCGCTGCCGCCGTCGGCTCGTTGATGATGCGCAGCACTTCGAGGCCCGCGATCTTGCCGGCGTCCTTGGTCGCCTGGCGCTGGGCATCGTTGAAATACGCGGGCACGGTGATGACCGCCTGCGTCACCTTCTCGCCGAGGAAGCTCTCGGCGGTTTCTTTCATCTTCATGAGAATGAAGGCGCTGATTTCGCTGGGAGAATAATCCTTGCCGGCAGCCTGCACCCAGGCGTCGCCGTTTTTGGCTTCGGTGATTTTGTAGGGAACGAGGCCAATGTCCTTCTGCGTCATGGGATCCTTGAAGCCGCGGCCAATCAGGCGCTTCACGGCGAACACCGTGTTCTCCGGATTGGTGACGGCCTGGCGCTTCGCCGGATCGCCAACCAGGCGCTCATCGTTATTGAAGGCCACGATGGAGGGCGTCGTGCGCCGGCCTTCCGTGTTTTCGATCACCCGGACGTCCTTGCCCTGCATGATCGCCACGCAGGAATTGGTGGTTCCCAGGTCGATGCCGATGACTTTGCTCATGAATTTCCCTTTTGTATCTATAGGTTATATATTGATGGCTGGTTGATGATGTGTATATAGGAAACCAGTCAGGATTCTGCAAGGATGCCTGGTGATTCTTTACCTTAGCCTCGTCACCCGGATTACCCCTTCGCGGGCAATGACAGCCACGTCGTCCAGGCCGTCGAGGCTGACTTCCAAGCCGTCCTCGGCCATGACCAGGCAATTTCGGGCCCGCTCGCAAGCTGCCTTGCCTTTCAGGGCATTGCCGGCCTGGTCTTTGGGCAGAATATCCCAGATAGCACCAAATTCTCCCATGTCCGCCCAGTCGAATCCGGCGGGGTGAAGCACCAGCCGGGCCGATTTCTCCATCACCGCCCGGTCGACCGGCACCGAGGGCATGAACTGGTAAGACTCCACGTCCAGATACACTGAATCATTGCCGAACGCCGCCATCCCGACCGCGTCGCGCGCCACGCGCCACAGCTCCGGGGCGTGTCGCTGGAACTCGGCTTCCCAGACATTGGTGTGCGCGACGAAAATGCCCGCGTTCCACCAGGCCTTGCCGGTGGCGATCAGATCCGCGGCTTCGGAGACATGCGGCTTTTCGACGAATTTCGCCACGCGCAGCCCCTGGCCTTCGGTTTCGCCCGTGACCATGTAGCCGTAACCCGGCTCCACCCGTTTCGGGCGGATGCCGAACGTGGCGAGCAGGCCGTTTTCCGCCGATTCGGTGGCGAGCAGCATGTCGCGGTGAAAAGCCTTGTGATCAAGAACGCGGTGGTCGGACGGAAACACCGCCATCGGCCCGCCTTCGAGGATTTCGCCGGAAAACGCCGCGGCGCAGGCGATGGCGGCGGCGGTGTTGCGCGGTTCGGGCTCCAGGAGAAAATCGCTGGCGATGCCGGCCTTTTTCGCTTCCTCCCGCAGCGGCTCGATGAGGCCAGCCGTGGTGAGGGTGAGGATGTGCCCCGCCCAGGCAGCAGCACGTTCGAGCGTGGAGGCATACAGTGTTTTGCCATCCACCTCCAGAAGCGGCTTTGGGCGCAGGGCGCTGCTGAGCGGCCACAACCGCTTCCCTTCTCCCCCTGCCAGAATCACCGCGATGCGTTGCGCCATGTTTTGCGAATCCGAAAAAATCCGTTAAGAGAGACTACGAAGCTGTATGGTAAAAAACCACCTTTTTATTGCGTGAGGACGTTATGGCAACGGTTGTGCGGAATTTCCCTTTGGAAAAAATTGTTCCGGTGCCGATTACGCCATTGGAAATCATGGATATAGGCGCCATGCTCGAAGGCGAGGAGCGCTTCTATGCGCTGACCGCGCGCAACATGGCGCATGTCACCGGCTTCGAGCCGGACGAAAAGGAATTCGCCAAGCTCACCGCCACGCGCGACCCCCAACGTTTCACCTACCATCCCTTTTTCCTGGGCGACGGTGGTGAGGCGACATTCCATCTTGCGGAATATCCCGGTTGTTCCTCGCTTTACCCGCCCAATCCGGCGGTGATCGACCTGTTCACGGGCATGTCTTCCACGGAGGGCGGGTTTTCGATTGTGAAGAAGATCCCCGTTCAGACGCACCGCCTGGACGACATCGAAAACCTCGCCATGCCCGACATTATCAAGCTCGACATTCAGGGCCACGAACTGGTCGTGCTCGAGCACGGCAGGAAAGCGCTTGCCTCCGCCCTCATGATCGAGATGGAAACCGAATTCGTGCCCATGTATGTCGGCCAGCCGCTGTTCTGCGACGTGCAGGCCTTCATGATCAAGCACGGCTTCATGCTGCACAAGCTGATCGATGTGGGGGGGCGGTGCTACAAGCCGATGGTCGCCAACAATCATCCCTACACGCCGATGAGCCAGGTGCTGTGGACAGACGCCGTCTTCATCCGCGATGTCACGGATATGAGCCGTTACAGCAACGACGACCTTCTGAAGGCCGCGCTTTTGGCGCACGAGCTCTACAGTTCCTGCGACCTGGCTTTTTTCTATCTGAAAACTTACGATGACCGCCACGGAACGGAGTTGAAAAAACGCTACCGCGAAATGCTGGCCGCCCACCCCGTACGGCCGTTCATGCTGAATGTGCGGACGGGCTAACTCATTTTCTTGGCTTATTTTTTCTTATGAATGCCCTGAGTATTATTTATAATTGTTAAGCTTATTGAGAGGGTTACTTAACCCTACTTTTACTGCGGTATCGTATTTTTAAAGCAACTTTCATGCTTTGCCGCAGGAATACGCATCATGGCACTTTTTCAAGGAACGATTGAAGCCGATACCCTGACCGCCGGTCCCTTCGGCGATATTATGTTTGGCATCGAAGGCGCCGATTCCATTCTTGCGGTCGGCGGCAATGACTCGCTTTACGGAAATCTCGGCGCCGACACCATGGATGGCGGCGCGGGCGACGATGTGGTGTATGGCGGCGCGGAGGCGGACACCATCACCGGCGGCAGCGAAAACGATTATGTCTTCGGAAACACGGGCGACGACTCGATCGCCGGGGACGCTGGCAATGACACGCTGGCAGGCGGCCAGGACTCCGACTCGGTAGACGGCGGCGGCGGCAACGATTACGTCATGGGCGGACTGGGTAACGATACGATTGCGGGCGGCGACAATAATGACAGTGTCTTCGGCGGCGGCGACAATGACATCATCTCCGGCGATGACAAAATTGCCATCCTGGGTTGAAGCGATCTTGTATCCACGGTTGATGTCGACAGAAACCTGTCCGTACGGCAAGGTGAGGTTGTGGCATTGAGCGGC
>JAFLCR010000196.1 GCA_017302755.1 Alphaproteobacteria bacterium | reverse complement strand
GTGCCGCCCAGGCGTACATACTTCCCAACGCCTTCAACGGCGAGGTATAGGCAATGCCCACCAGAAACCAGAAGCAGGAGATAAGGAAACGGGATGTCGTCCGTGAGCCGCGCCGTCAGGGCGTGACCTTCCAGATGGTTCACCGCAATAAAAGGAAGTTTCCGCGCGGCGGCAATGCTTTTTCCTGTCGCCAGCCCCACCATCACGCCGCCGATAAGCCCCGGCCCCGCCGTGGCGGCAATGCCGTCCAGATTGTCAAAGGTCAGGCCCGCATCATGCAAAGCCTGCAATATCACCGCATCCAGATGTTCCAGGTGCGAACGCGCCGCCACCTCGGGCACCACGCCGCCGAACGGCTGATGCTCCGCCGTCTGGCTCAAGATAACGTTGGAAAGAATGCGCCTGTCGGAAGTTACGACGGCAGCCGCCGTTTCGTCACAGCTTGTCTCAATGCCCAGAAGAATCAATTTAGCCGGGCATCCGGTTAATGCACGCCGTCCAGAAACGCTCCAACTTGCGCAGGGTTTCGTTGGTTACGGTGAGGTCATTCTGAGTGACCTGGGCGGAAGTCAGGGCTTCGCTGTGTTTCTTGTACAACTCGTCGATCTTGGTGCAGATGGCGAGGCCTTTGTCGGAAAGGCGCACGCGCGTGGAGCGTTTGTCGTGCGGCGATTTTTCCTGCTTGATGTAGTCGTTCTCCACCAGCTTCTTGATGTTGTACGACACGTTGGAGCCCAGGTAATAGCCGCGGTTCGTAAGTTCGCCGATCGTGAGTTGCTCGCTGCTGATATTGTAGAGAATCAGCGTTTGAACGTTATTGATGTCCTCAATTTTCAAGCGATCCAGCTCAGCCTTGATCACGTCAAGGAAGCGGCGGTGCAGCCTTTCGATGAGCAGGATGGCGTCTAAATAGGTCGTTTTCACGTGGTTATCCCCGTTTATTTTTACTATCAGCCTATATTTAGAAGTATATTCGTTAAAAAATTATCTATGGCAAGCGCTTATATTCAAGCAGCCACTAATTGTGGGGCAAGACGGGTAGCCTCGGAATCGCTGAAAAGCGCGTCCAATTCCGCAGCCGAAACAGATTCCAAGAAATCATGTTTCCAAAGGGGTTGACCCTTTTCTTCCGTGGCTGCGCGCAGGCCTTCGCGGTAGTCGGGCAGAGCCGCCAGGTGCATGGCGACGCGGAATTCCAGTTTCAGGCTGTCCGCCTTGTCGAGGCGGCGAGCGGCGCGAATGGTGCGCAGGGCGGCCTTGAGCGCCAGCGGCGATTTACGGTGCATCAGGCGTAGCGTGCCCGCCTGCCATTCACCATCCTGCGTGGTCAGCAGCGCGAAGCACTCTTCAGTGGTGGCGAAGGAGAAGGCGGCGGCGATCGACGGCGCCACTTCCTTCAGCGTGAAAGGGGCCGGCGGCTCGGCGAAGGATTCCGCCAGGGCGCGCACCGCGTCGAACGCGGAGGCATCTTCAAGCGGCGCATCAAAAAGCTGTTCCAGGAATGCATCATGCTTTTTGCCGGGGATGAGCGTATCGGCCAGGCCCGCGTGCACGGCATCGCCGCCCACGATTTCGGCGCCGCTCATGGCGAGGTAGGTACCAAGCATTCCTGGCAGGCGGGCCAGATGGTAGGACACACCCGCAGCAGGAATGATGCCAAGGCCGGTTTCCGGAAACGAGAAACGCGCATTCTCGGAGACAATGGCATGAGACGCATGCAGCGCCAGCGCCGCTCCGGCGCTGATCGCATGGCCGTCTACCAGCACGATGAAAGGCTTGGCATAATTTTCCAGCAGCGCGGCAAGGCGCGCGGTCGCCTGATAGTAAGACTTGGGCAACGACGGATTGCGCTTTACGAAAGACTGATGCAAATCACGCAAATTGCCACCTGAGGAAAACGCGCCGTCACTTCCGCGCAGCACGACCGCGCCGACAGTCTCGTCTTTGGCCAGTTTGGAAAGCTGCGCGAACAACGCTTCCAGCAAAGGCACGCTGAGCGCGTTGCGGGTTTCGGGTTGGCGGATGGTCAGCACGGCGACACGCCGGTTGCGTTCAAGCAAAAGATATTCAGATTTCATAAGGAAGTGTTTGATGTGTTAATGAAAGAAAGAAACACATGACTCGCTTTAAGCATGGGGTGTAAATATCCCATCCTGACGCGCTTGGCAAATCCTAGTTCGTGAAAGTATAAAGACACGCGTAATTTCAAATAAATATATGGCTTCTACTTCCATAGTTACCTATGGAAGTAGAAGCCATATCCTGTTCGTTGCGCTCAAGCGCCGCTGGGGCTGCGCTCCCACTTGGTCGCTAGTCCTCGCTTCGCTCGTCCAACCTTTTTCTTTTTAAAGTAAGCATGTTGCCCTCATTTCCCTCCACCAGAATGCGTCGAAACCGGCAGTTTTCCTGGGTTCGCGAGCTAGTTTCCGAATCGCGGCTTCATGTTTCCGACCTGGTTTGGCCGCTCTTCGTCCGTGAAGGAAATAACATCGCGGAACCCATCACCTCCATGCCTGGAGTAGAGAGAGTCAGCGTTGACCTTTTGGTGAAGCAGGCCAAACTTGCAGCCTCGCTTGGCATTCCGGCTATTGCGTTGTTTCCCGTTGTCGATGCCAACTTGAAAAACGAAGAGGCGAGCGAAGCCTTCCATTCCAACAACCTTATCTGCCGCGCGGTGAAAGACGTAAAATCCACGGTTCCCGAAATCGGCATCATCTGCGATGTCGCCCTCGATCCTTACACCTCGCACGGCCATGACGGGCTAGTTAAAGACGGAGTTGTTGAAAACGACGCAACGGTGGAAGCACTGTGCCGTCAGGCGACTATTCTCGCCGAAGCCGGAGCCGATGTCGTCGCGCCGTCAGACATGATGGACGGCAGGGTAGGCGCCATTCGCAGCATGCTGGATACGAATGGCTTCCAGAACACCCTCATTCTTTCCTATGCGGTGAAATATGCCTCCGCCTTCTACGGTCCGTTCCGTGACGCGGTGGGATCGGCGACGAGCCTCAAAGGCGACAAGAAAACCTATCAGATGAACCCGGCCAACAGCCGTGAAGCCCTGCGTGAAGTCGCGCTGGATGTGGCCGAAGGCGCCGACATGGTGATGGTGAAGCCGGGGATGCCATATCTGGATATTATCTCCAGAGTGGCAACGGAGTTTTCGCTTCCGGTGCTGGCCTACCAGGTGAGCGGCGAATACGCGATGCTCAAAGCCGCCGGAAATAACGGCTGGCTGAATGCAGACGCCGCGATGCAGGAAAGCCTGCTCGCCTTCAAGCGCGCAGGTGCATCCGCGGTATTTACATACGCGGCACCGGATATCGCCAAGGCGTTGAAATAATTAGGCGGGAAGCTGTTCTTCCTGGAGCGCTCTGGTGGGTTTACCACGCAGTTCCAGCGACGCCTGCTCGACCATGAGCGATGGCGCCAGCGACACATCAGGATCTTTTTCCTGCAATGCATCAAGCTCCTTGCGGAGTTTCTTGAGCGAGGTTTCTGGATCGAGGGGCTCATCTGGCCTGGTGCGGGCGCTCATTTCCATCAGGTTGACGAGCATGGCCACTTTTTCCATGGCTTTGGTGTCACCTTCGGCATACCGCTCAACCATCGCGGCCAGCCGGATCAGGGAATTTTTTTCAGTCCTCGTCAACCAGGGGGATGCGCCGATGCGTATAGCCGTCTGTTGCGCGAACGGCGTCGGTCCTTGCAACAACTCAGCAGTTGCGGAATCACTGGAAGAGGGATCACGCACCGGAATGATCGGAGGAAGAGAAGACGATATCCGCATTGCTACCTGCCTTGCGAAATTTTCTATTTTCTTATTTTATCAGAAGAAATATGCATCGTAAACAAATCATTGCTTTTTAGATAGAAGATCCAGATTTCCGCCGATCGCCGCCGTGTTGAGGGTGACCGCCTGCTCGGTGGCGAAGCGCAGAAGGTAGTATGGCCCGCCGGCCTTGGGGCCAGTGCCGGACAAGCCTTCGCCGCCGAAAGGCTGCACGCCGACGACTGCGCCGGTCAT
>JAFLCR010000195.1 GCA_017302755.1 Alphaproteobacteria bacterium | reverse complement strand
AAGGCAGGTTTCGGAAAGATCAGCATAGCCATTGCCCGCGAAGAGCGGCTTGTTACCCTTCCAGAGCGACTGGTGGACGTGCATGCCGGAACCGTTATCACCAAAGATGGGCTTGGGCATGAAGGTCGCCGTCTTGCCGTAGGAATGAGCGACATTGTGCACGACGTATTTGTATTTCTGCACGTTATCCGCAGTCTTCACGAGGGTCGAGAAGTCGAAGCCGAGCTCGCACTGAGAGGGCGCCACTTCGTGATGATGAATCATAGGTTTAAGGCCGATTTCATCCATCACGGTCACCATTTCGGCGCGGAGGTCGCCCAGCGAATCGACGGGCTGCACGGGGAAATAACCGCCCTTGACCTTCGGGCGATGCGCCAGATTGCCGGTGGGATATTCACGGCCAGTATTGTACGGGCCTTCCTCGGAGTCGATCTCGACAAAGCTGCCCTGCATCTGCACGTCCCAGCGCACGTCGTCGAACACAAAGAATTCGAGTTCGGGGCCGAAATAGGCGGTATCGGCAAGGCCAGTATAGGCCACATAGGCTTCGGCGCGCTTCGCGGTGGAGCGAGGATCGCGGACGTAACCCTGGCCGGTGGAAGGCTCGATCACGTCGCAGTTGACGATGAGGCTCGGCTGTGCCGCGAACGGGTCGATGAAGGCGGTTTCTGGTTCGGGCATCAGGATCATGTCGGACTTGTCGATGCTCTTCCAGCCTGCGATCGAGGAGCCGTCGAACATCACGCCGTTCTCGAACGTGTCGGCATCTACGCGGCTGGCGAGATAGCTGGTCTGCTGCCATTTGCCATGCACGTCGGTGAAGCGCCAGTTCACGAACTTGATGTCGTTATCTTTAATCAGTTTCAATACTTTTGCAGCTTCGGACATGATGACTCCTCCAGAGATTTTTCATTCGGCTTGATCGCCGCTTTGACAATGAACCCGCGATAGCAGATATTTTCTCAGGTTAAAAGATTTGCTTTCCATTTTTTTTCTGGTAGCTTGACCAACCCTGTTGCGCCGCACAATACGTGAATATCCTTTTTATTACATCAAGTTGCATCGGCGATGCCGTGATGAGCAGCGGCAGTTTGGCCTGGATGGCCGAACGCCATCCGGACGCCCATTTCACCATCGCCTGCGGTCCCGCCTGCGCCCCGCTTTTCAGCGCCATGCCGCAATTGAAAACCCTTATTCCGCTCCACAAAAAACCGTATCATGGCCATTGGCTCGGCCTGTGGAAGCATACGGTGGGCACGGCATGGCAATCCGTGGTTGACATCCGAAGCTCCGGGTTAGCCTATCTGCTGCGTTCGGGCGAGCGGCGTATTTACCGCCCCCAAAAGCACGATACGCGCCCCAAGGCCGCGCAGATCGCCACGGGGCTTGGCATCGCGCCGGTGCCTTACGGCAAGATCTGGTTTACTGAAGAACACCTGCGAAACGCGGAGAGCCTGGGCAGGGGAGAGCTTCGCCGCACCGTCGTTCTCTGCCCCAAGGCCAACTGGGTAGGCAAGGAATGGCCTGTGGAGCATTACGCCGCCCTGGGCAGGCAACTGCACCGCGATCTAGGCGCCGTCATCGCCGTACTCGGCACTGAAGCCCAGGCCGCAGCCATGGAACCTATCGCCAATGCTCTGCCGAAAAGCAGCTTCCTCAACCTCTGTGGAAAAACGGATCTTCTTACCGCCGCGGCATTGCTCTCCCAATCCATGCTGTTCATCGGCAACGACTCCGGCATGATGCACCTTGCCGCCGCCACGGGATGCCCGACCTTAGGGCTATTCGGCCCCACCAACGATGCGGTCTATGGCCCCTGGGGTAAAAAAACGGCAGTTATCCGCTGTCCGGAACCATGGGACAAGCTGTTCGATCCCAAGGCCAAGGAAAGTCTGATGAGCACGCTTGACGTGGAAGACGTCTATCAATCTGCGATGCTGCTAGCGGGCTAAGCCGACGACTTCCAACTCTCCGCGGCGGTTCCTGATTCCCTCGTACACATCCACGAGGGTTGCTGCAGATTCTGCGGTAGGCATAGGCTTTTCCGGCGTGGTGGCAAAAATCATCCCCATTCTCTTATGAGCCACCATTGGGGGATGGGCTGGATTATGGCTGGTTCCATACACCGTGCCTTCCTCCAGGATTCTTCCATTGGGAAATAATTCGGTAAACCGGTAAGATCCATCTTTCACAGGCGGGAAAAGCAGTTCCACGGCTTCCCAGATTCGAACGCGAGTCGCGGCATTCGCTCTCGCGAATAGCGTCAGTCCAAGCGCGGCCATCGTGTCGTAAGCCGATTCGGCGGCCACCAGCACGGAAGGCATGCTGGTGTTTTTCATATCCTCATGCTGCCCGCATTCGATTGCCACGGTCATGGTATCCGCGCTTTTGCTCATGATGTGGGCGTAGAGCGCCAGGCCTGTCGCCTGAGCGGTCAACTGGGCGAAGTTGGAAAGCAGCAACGACGCACACCCCTTGACCTTGCTGAAGATCATTTTGGGGCCGGTCACCACCGAATCGGAGGAGAGCAGCATGGGAGTTCCAGGGGCGGACATGGAGTGATAATCGATTACCAGTTGCTCACGGCCCTGGGGCACGTCTTCGTAATAGGCGGGCATCAGCTCCAGAAGGCGCTGGGTTTCATAGCGCATCCGACCTTCGAAGCCGGGGATGGGATTCTCATCGAGCATCCTGCGTTCGAACGCATAAAGTCTTTGCAATGCTTGCCAAACCCCGGCGTCCCGCGCGGCGGCTTCCTCCACCGTAGCATACTGCCCAGGATAGGCGTTACGGAATGCCCAGTAAGCATCGGCCACGTCGCCGAGCAGATAGGGAATGCGGTTCATGTTGTAATGAACGAAACGGTGGCCGCTGCGTTCGCTCATAGGTTCGGAGGTTTGGATGTAGCTGTGCCAGTATTTCTCCAGACCTTCGAGATTGTTCACGATCAGCTTGATCCGGCCGCCGAGCACATGGCCCTGGTGAACCATGGCCAGCGCCATCGCCATGGCGCCCGTGAAGCAAGGCTCGTTCGAATGCAATCCTCCGCTAAGCGTCAAGGTGTTGCCGGGAAAACCGCTATCCAGCGTGAGCACGCCGGGAATGCCGCGCGAGGAGGGTTCGTGCACATAAGCATCGCGCACATAGAGATAGATTTCATATTGCTGAGCTGGGGTCAGCGGCTTTTGGCGGAGCAGGTCGATCGGGGTTTCTAAAATCTTGAGAAGCGCGGGCGTAACCATACCCGGAAGAGCGGACATGAACATTTTCCTTGTTAATTTATTGCGAAAATTAACCGGTCAATGTTGCAAATCAATGCTTATTTCATTTTCTCCGTTGTCCAGGAGGTTAAGCCTGCCAGAAGACGCTGAAGGCCGCTGTCAAAAGCATTTACCACGGCCTGCATGGTATTGGCGTCAGCCGGTATTTTCTCCTCGAACACATGCGCCGCAATCAGTTGGCGTTCCGGCAGGGAGTGCAGGCGTACCGCCAGGCCGATATGAATTTCCGGAAGCTGGCGACCCGCATATTCCGCCTGAAAATCCCGAATTTCCACGGTCAGAAAATAGCCGGTCTCCGTACCCAGCGCGGTCGCGGCGGAGACGGTGAGGGGGCCGCTTTTCTCCAGCGTATTCACGATAAGATGGTGCAGCATCAGTGGCGCACGATCCACCCACTGGCTGTCGGCGAAATAATCAAAACGGTTGGCCTCACGCTTGAGGGCGATTTTTGTCGTATCGAGGCTTCCCGGCGCGGAAGGCGCGTCGATGAGCAAGGATGCCGCCTTGCGAACGGGCGGCAATTCCTTGGGTATATTTAATGTATAGATGTTCTGCGTTATCTCCGCCGGTTTAAGCAGGGGGCCGCAAGCCGAAAGCAGCAGCACGAAAGAAAGCAGAAGGTCAGCGCGTCGTTTTAGCATCGGGAATCCTGTAACCTTTTTTCTGGTCGCCGAAGAGCAGGCGGGAGGGATCCTGCTGCAAATCTTTGGAAAAGGAGCGTAAGCCGGAAAGCAGCTGCTGCATCTCCTTCA
>JAFLCR010000194.1 GCA_017302755.1 Alphaproteobacteria bacterium | reverse complement strand
CTTCGACCGCTATTTCCAGATCGCCCCGTGCTTCCGCGACGAAGACGGCCGCGCCGACCGCAGCCCCGGCGAGTTCTACCAGCTCGATATCGAAATGAGCTTCGTGACGCAGGAAGACGTGTTCGCCGCCATTGAGCCGGTGCTGCACGGCGTGTTCACCGAATTCAACAACGGCAAGACCGTCACCGCCTATCCCTTCCCGCGCATCACCTACAGGGAATCGATGCTGAAATACGGCTCCGACAAGCCGGATCTGCGCAACCCGCTGGTGATTGCCGATGTGGGCGAGATCTTCAAGGGTTCGGATTTCGCGATCTTCAACAAGGTGATCGACGCCGGCGGCGTGGTGCGCGCGATCCTCGCGCCCGGCACGGCCAATCAGCCGCGCAGCTTCTTCGATAAGATGATCGGCTTCGCGCAGTCCATCGGCGCGGCGGGGCTGGCCTATATCGTGTTCGATGAAACCGGCGCTGCGAAAGGCCCGATCGCCAAGTTCCTGAACGAGGAACGCCTCGCAAAGCTGAAGGAAGCCGCGAACCTGAAGGCGGGCGACAGCGTGTTCTTCGCCTCCGGGCCGGAGCTTGCTGCCGCGAAGATCGCCGGCCAGGTGCGCATCCAGCTTGGCAACGAGCTGGATTTGCTGGAAAAGAACATCTTCAAGTTCTGCTGGGTGATCGACTTCCCCTATTTCGAACTGAACGAAGATACCGGCCAGATTGAATTCAGCCACAACCCGTTCTCCATGCCCCAGGGTGGATTGAAGGCGCTCGAGGAGCAGGATCCGCTCACCATCCTCGCCTACCAGTACGACATCGTCTGCAACGGCGTGGAGCTTTCCTCCGGCGCGATTCGTAACCACAAGCCGGAGATCATGTACAAGGCGTTCGAAATTGCCGGTCACGGCAAGGACGTGGTGGATTCCCGCTTCGGCGGCATGATCCGCGCGTTCCAGTACGGCGCCCCGCCGCATGGCGGCCTCGCCCCGGGCATCGACCGCATCGTGATGCTGCTTGCTGATGTACCGAACATCCGCGAAGTCGTCGCCTTCCCGATGAACCAGCAGGCGCAGGATCTGCTCATGGGCGCGCCTTCTTTCGTGGAGGAGAAGCAGCTCAAGGAACTCAACCTTCAGCTCTCACCCTCGGCAAAGACGCGTATCGCAGAGCTTAAAGAGAAGAAGAAGGTCGCCTAAGGCCTTCTTTTACCAAACCTTGATAGGAAGTTCACAAAAGCGCCATGCTTGTGTCATGGACGTGTCATGGCGTTCTGCTATAGTGACATCATGGCAAATAACCCCACCACTCCCCGCGCAGCCCTCGAGAACGCCGCCAATGCGGCGAAGACGCTTTATGGCGCGCTGGTGGAACAGAAGCATCCCTTAAGCCCCAAGGCCGTGGTGTTCAGCGCCGCCTTCCAGGGCGCGGTGATCAGCATTCAGTACACGGGGCAGATCAAGCCGGAAATAGCGCGCAAACTGTTGACGGCTCATGATGAATTCAAGCGCTCCGCGCGCCGCATGAAGCTTCCTCAGTCGCTTAGCGAGCAATTGGAGGCCGTCAGCGAGAACCTCGCGCTGGCCGTGACCGAGAAGGCCTGAACCGCATTTTACCTCAGCATGAAAAAAGCCCGGGACGTGTCCCGGGCTTTTTCCTTTCAAGGAGTTACACTGCCAGCGAAGGTGGAGAAAAATATGTGGCTTTGCCACTGCCGCGCGGCTCGGCAATGAGGTGAACTTTGGCGTAGTATTCGTAAGGATCGCGATCGGTGAGCGCATCGTCCTTATTCGATATGTAATTCATGATGATATTAGCCATTCCCTGCGAGAGTTTTCCCGCCTCGCACAACCGCACCAGGCAAATGCGCTGGTTATTGTCGGGGTAACCGTGGATCTCAAAGCCGAATACGGTGCGGGCGGCATGCACCCGCTTGAGTTCATCCACCCTGCCGCGGGCATCCCGGGCAGCGAGCAGGTTCTCGTAGGAGGCCACGTCACGGTTGTCGAGGGAAAGGTGCATATAGACCTGGTCGCCGCAGTGCTGCACGTCCAAGGTATTGCCGTCTTGAAGGGAGAAACGTTTAAAATGGGCGAGGGGTATCATGGCTAGGTCCGGTTTAGAATTGTGAAGCTTTCGTGACAACACAACCAAAGCTAGCGGCAAAGATTAAAATATTAGTTAATTTTATTAACTAATAAACCATACTATCTATTTGTTATTTATATATTCATGATATTAAATTCGCATTTTTATGCGAATTTAATTGGAATTATAGCTATCCGACATCCTCAATCGGCAATAAAAAAACCCGCCTTCCGGCGGGTTTTTTTCGATAAGGAAAACTTACCACCACACGGCGTATTCCGTGCTGATCGGGTGCGCCTTACGCACGCTGCGACGATAAAACTGCAGGGGGTTGTCGTCGTGCTTGGCCAGAAGGGGGTTGCGGAGATAGGAAAGCGCCTTCTCGCCCAGCAGCACCGACATGCGGCCCGTGATGATGAGGCGTTCCACAGCTTCCACCTGCTGCTCCAGATTGGCGGGGGCCACGTCAAAACCGAACGCGGTAGCCGTATAAGTAAGGCGATCGTCAATCAGCAAATCGCTCTGGGCGCCGGCGGGAGCCAGCATTTTTTCATAGGCCTTGCGATCAGTTGCATCCACGGCCAGGGTCACATAGGTAAGTCCATCTAAATGCTGAATATCCAGCGTGTTGCCATCCGTGAGGGTAAAGCGTTTGTAGCAGTCTTTGTGTTCCATGACACTCTCCTTGAGTATTCGTTTCGCCAGCGGCGTATGGACTGCAACGTAAGGGGTATTAATAAAACTATGCTTAAGAAATTCCTCCGAGTTGCTAAATTTCTTATGAAATATTCATGAATGGGAGATGGAAAAACAGTTAGCGTCAAAAAAAATAATTATAAATATCATTATATTATAAAAGCATTGGGTGGATTCATAGGGTTTCCATGTCCATAAAATTTTTTTCAAATGCCAAATTTTTTTGCTCAAATCCCCGGAAAATTCCTACTTTTAGTTAACCATACCGCAACATTTCGGGGCTATTCTGAAACTGGTTGAACAGTATTTCGGACGATCCCTCATGCGCCATACCCGCCCCACCGCCAAAGCCCAGGCCGCTTCGCTTCCTACCTTGGTTTCCCTGGGTTTTCTGATGGGCGGCGCGCTCCTGATCGCGGTTATCGCCAGCATACATTAAGCTTGACGTTCCCTTATCCAGCCTTTAAACAGCCGATTCCTTATTCTTTTTCATCGGGAACCAGCCATGGCCAGACGTTGCAGCCTCACGGGAAAAGCCTCTCAGTTCGGCAATAACGTGTCTCACTCCAACCGTAAGACGCGCCGCCGTTTCCAGGCGAATATCCAGAAAGTCTCTGTGACCAGCGAGATTCTCGGCCGCGCCATTCCGCTGCGCGTCACCCCGGCGACGCTGCGTACCATCGAGCACAATGGCGGGCTGGATAACTTCCTGCTCACCACCTCGAACCTCAAGCTGCCCGAAGAAGCGCGCATCCTGAAGAAGCGCATCCTGAAGGCCAAAGAGAAAAAGGCCGCCGCCTAACTTTTCTTCTCAAAGAGTTTCACGAGTTCACTGGTCATTGTATCGGCAAGCTGATCGGCGTCGCTGACCGTCACCGCGTGGCGGTAATAACGGCTCACGTCATGGCCGATGCCGATGGCGATGAGCTCCGCCTCCCCTCCCTTTTCGATTTCCGAAATCACGCGCTGCAAATGGCGGTCGAGATAACCGCCGCCGTTTAAGGAAAGCGTGCTGTCATCCACCGGCGCGCCGTCGGAAATGACCATCAGGATCTTGCGCTTCTCCTTGCGCGCCACCAGGCGGGCATAGGCCCAGGCCAGCGCCTCGCCGTCGATATTCTCCTTGAGTATGCCCTCTTTCAGCATCAGCCCCAGATTCTTCTTCGCCATGCGCCACGGCGCGTCGGCGGATTTATAGATGATGTGGCGCACGTCGTTGAGCCGCCCTGGCGCGGCGGGCTTGCCGGCGACCACCCAGTCGCGGCGGGACTGG
>JAFLCR010000193.1 GCA_017302755.1 Alphaproteobacteria bacterium | reverse complement strand
CCGTGCTGCGCAAGACCTGCAAAGAAGTGCTCGACGAACTGGGCAACCCCGAAGAGCCGCTGCTCAAGATCGCCATGGAGTTGGAGCGCATCGCGCTGGAGGACGAGTATTTCGTCGAGCGCAAGCTCTACCCGAACGTGGATTTCTATTCCGGCATCATCTACCGGGCGATGGGCATTCCGACAGCCATGTTCACGGTGCTTTTCGCCATTGCCCGCACGGTTGGTTGGGTGGCGCAGTGGAAGGAAATGATCGAGGATCCGAACCAGAAGATCGGCCGTCCGCGCCAGCTTTTCGTGGGTGCCGAGCCGAGGAAGTTCGTACCCGTGGACAAACGCTGAGGCTTACGCTGAGCGGTGACTCAGTTTGAAATTGTCATTCCCGCAAAGGCGGGAATCCATAACCATAGGCCAAGAAATACAGGCTATTGCGGTTCTTCCAACCGTCAGTGAGTATGGGTTTCCGCCTTCGCGGGAATGACAATTCAGGAGTTTCTAAACTGAGTCACCACCTTAAGCCGCAGATTTGCTTTTCAGCAACTCCAGCAGTGAATCCATTTTACGGTGCAGCAGTTCGATTTCCAAGTGATCCAGCTTGTGCTGAAGCAGCTCCAGCTCCAGCTCGGTCTTAAGATTAACCTGATAATTGTATTCCAATTTCTGCCTGTCCAGAGCCGCCTCGCGATTTTGGCTCATGAGAATCACCGGCGCGGTGTAGGCAGCCTGGAACGAGAGCGCCAGATTCAGCAGGATGAAGGGATACGGATCCCACTGTTGCACCCAGGCCGTGATGTTCGCGGCGATCCATAACACCAGGATCACGGACTGTGTAATGATGAACGGCCAGGAACCCACAATTCTGGTGATGCGGTCGGCGACACGCTCGCCAACCGATTCTGCGGTGCCGCTCGGCACCTGCTTCGCGGGATCGCTCGCCCTGAGCCGGTTGATGATTTCCAGGTCTTCAGGGGAAAAAACATTGATCATAGAGCCTCATAACCTGCTGATAGATACGGGCAAAAAGCCTTGATTCAGGCGGGTTTTCCCTCTATGCAGGGGCAAACCCGAGCCAAAGCCATGCCTTCACCCACTTATATTCTCACCCTTTCGTGCAAAGATGTCATGGGAATCGTGTCGGCGGTTTCGACGTTTCTGATGGAAAACGGGGGGTTTATTCTGGAATCCGCCCAGTTCGGCGATGCCTCGACGGGCCGTTTTTTCATGCGCTGCGAGTTCGAGACCCACAGCAAGACCCTGCCCAAGGCCGAGCTGGAAAAGAAATTCGACGACCTCATCGCCCGCCGCTTCAACATGGACTGGCATTTATACGACAAGGCGCGCAAATCCCGCGTGCTGGTGATGGTGTCGCATTACGGGCATTGCCTGAACGACATCCTCCACCGCTACCACACCGGCACGCTGGCGATCGAGATTCCGGCGATCGTCTCTAACCATGAGGATTTCAGGAAACTGAGCGAGTGGCACGCCATTCCCTATCACTACCTGCCGGTGACGAAGGAAAACAAAGCCGCCCAGGAAGCGGCGGTGCTGAAACTGGTGAGCGACCAGCAGATCGACCTGGTAGTGCTGGCCCGCTACATGCAGATTCTCTCGCCGGAGCTGTCGCAGGCGCTGGCGGGCCAGGCGATCAACATCCACCATTCCTTTCTGCCGAGCTTCAAGGGCGCGAAGCCGTATCACCAGGCGTTCCAGCGCGGGGTGAAGATCATCGGCGCGACGGCGCATTACGTTACTGACGACCTCGACGAAGGCCCGATCATCGAGCAGGAAGTCGAGCGTGTCGATCATACGCACAAACCCGAAGATCTGCTGGCCATCGGCCGCGACATCGAATGCGTGGTGTTGTCGCGGGCGATCCGCTACCACACCGAGCACCGGGTGCTGATTAACGATAATAAAACCGTGGTGTTTAAGTAAGACCCAAGCGCTGTCATCCCAGCGAAAGCTGGTATCCATTTAGATGTTCGCGTGAGCCTTAAAGTGGATCCCAGCTTTCGCTGGGATGACAATATTTAAATGGGTTCCGTCACCACCTTATTGATCAGCTTTCCGATTTTCTCGATTTCGATCTCCACCGTATCCCCGGCCTTCATCCAGACCGGAGGCGTGCGCGCGAAGCCCACCCCCGCCGGCGTGCCGGTGGAGATGATGTCGCCCGGCTCCAGCGTCATCACCTCGGTTAGCTGCGAAACCAGTGTGGCGATATCGAAGATCATGTCGTCGGTATTGCCGTCCTGCATCACCTGGCCGTTCAGGATGCTGCGTACCTTCAGCCCCTTCGCGCCGACGGGCAGCTCATCCGCCGTCACGATCTCCGGGCCGAGCGAGCCGCTTTTGTCGAAATTCTTGCCCATCGTCCATTGCGCCGTGCGCTTCTGGTAATCGCGCACCGAGCCGTCGTTGCACAGCGTATACCCCGCCACCAGTTCCAGCGCTTTTTCCTTCGGCACATGCCGCCCCCGCTTGCCGATGACGACGGCGAGCTCCGCCTCATAATCATATTTCGAGGAAACTTTCGGCAGCCACAAATCCTGCCCATGCGCCACCATGCTGGAGGCCAGCCGCAGGAAAAACACTGGCACGGTCGGAATCTCCTGTTTTCCCTCGATGGCGTGGTCACGGTAGTTCAGGCCGACGCAGATGATTTTATCAGGGTCGGGAACCGGCATCGCATACGCGATATCCCCCGCCTTTATAAGCGCGCCCTGGGGCGGGTTCTTGGCCATTTCCGCGAGCCATTCGCGCACGGCCTCGCCCTCGGCTAGGATGGCTTTCATGGATTTCGGCAAGTCCGGCGCGGCGATGGAAAGATCGATAACGTTCTCCCCAATCCGAAGCCCGGCCGTGGGAACGCCGTTTTTAAAAAAACTGAGCAGGCGCATGAAAAATTCCTTCTCTGTCATTCCCGCGAAGGCGGGAATCCATACTCACCGTCGGCTGGAACAGCCGCAACCATTTTATTTCACGGCTGGGGTTATGGATTCCCGCCTTCGCGGGAATGACGGTAAAAAAAACAGCCCCGCCGAAGCGGGGCTGTCACCTTAGCGGGAATCAGTTCACTTTAGAACCGTCGATGGTCTCGCTGCCGTTGATGGGAATCATCCGGGGCTTCACGGCTTCCGGAATCTCGCGCACCAGGTCGATATGCAGCAGGCCGTCGGCCAGCGCGGCATTCGTCACCTTCACGTGGTCGGCGAGGCTGAACTTGCGCTCGAAGGCGCGGTTGGCGATGCCGCGGTGCAGGTACTGGGCGTTCTTGCCTTCCGTTTCCTGCGACTTGCCGGAGACCGTCAACTGGTTCGGCTGCGCGGTGATCGTGATGTCGGAGAGCTTGAAGCCCGCCACCGCCATGGTGATGCGGTAAGCGTCGTCGCTCTGCTTCACGATGTTATAAGGGGGGTAGCTGGCAGCGGTTTCGTCAGTTTTCAACGCCGTTTCCAGCAGGTTGGAGAACCGGTCGAAGCCCACGCTCGAGCGGAACAGGGGGGTAAGGTCGTAACCACGCATAAATCTATCCTTTCAAAGCAATAGATGGTTGAAAATGTGACCCTTTAGGCGTCACAAAAAAGATATGGGGCTTGTTTTTGCGGTTTCAAGGGGTAGGAATGAAGAGACATGAGTAAGCAAAATGCCCCTTCCCGCTTTTTTCTGACCAATCTTCTGGCCAATACCGGCCGGGGTTTTTTCGAGGCGCTGGAGGAAGCTCGCGACATGCTGGGCTTTCTGGGAAACGTGTCGCTGGTGTTCGGGCGCTGCCTGCTTCAGCCGCGCCGGCTGCGCTTCACCTCCATCGTGCATAATTTGGAACAGACCGGCGTCAACGCCCTGCCGATTGTGGGGCTGATCGCCATTCTTACCAGCATCGTGCTGGCGTACCAGTCCGTGACGCAGCTTCAGAAATTCGGCGCCGAGATTTTCATGATCGACCTGATCGGTATCTCCGTGCTGCGCGAGATGGCGGTGCTGCTGACGGCCATCATCATCGCGGGCCGCTCCGGCAGCGCTTTCGCGGCGCAGATCGGCACGATGCAGGTCGGCGAGGAGATCGAC
>JAFLCR010000192.1:1579-4086 GCA_017302755.1 Alphaproteobacteria bacterium | reverse complement strand
CGCGCATATTCCGATGGCGGCGCTGGCCAGCATTTTGTTTCTGGCGGCGTGGCATATGTCGCATCACCGGCATTTTACGGGCGTGCTGAAAAACGCCGAGACCAGCGAGAAAGTCGTGATGGTCGGCACCTTCATCCCCACCGTGCTGCTTGACATGGTGGCGGGTGTTGCGGCAGGCGTATTCCTGGCCTTTTTATTCCACCAGGTGAAACGCGCCCGTGCCAAAGCTTCTCAGTAAACCCGCCGTCACCAAGATCTTCGAGCGCTTCGAGGCCGAAAACCCGCATCCGAAAACCGAGCTGGAATTCACCAATCCCTATACGCTGCTGGTGGCGGTGGTGCTTTCCGCCCAGGCGACGGACGTAGGCGTGAACAAGGCGACGAAGGCGCTGTTCGCCGTGATCGATACGCCGCAGAAGATGCTGAAGCTTGGCGAGGCGGGGCTGAAGCTATTTAACGCCAAGGCGAAGAACGTCATCGCCCTGAGCGCGAAGCTGATCGCCGAATTCGACGGTGAGGTTCCGCGCGACCGCGAGGCCTTGCAGTCGCTTCCCGGCGTGGGTCGCAAGACGGCGAACGTGGTGCTCAACTGCGTCTGGGGCGAGCCGACCATGGCGGTGGATACGCATGTGCAGCGCGTCAGCAACCGCCTGGGCCTAGCGCATGCCAAGACGCCTGAAGAGACGGAAAAACAGCTGGTGGCGCGCATCCCCGCGCGATTCATGCGGCACGCCCATCACTGGCTGATCCTGCACGGGCGCTATGTCTGCAAGGCGCGCAAGCCCGAATGCTGGCGCTGCCTTGTCCGCGATCTTTGCCTTTTTGAGCCGAAAACGCTACCCTGACGCCATGCGTTATTTGTGGCTCCTGCCGTTATTGCTGGTCTCCTGCACGTCTGCCGAGGATGCACGGATCGAGGCTTTGTGCAAAGGCAATCCCACCTGCATTGATCATCAGAAAATGGAGCGTTACATTCAGCGCAACAAAGCGCAGGCTGCGGCAGCGGGGGCGTCGTCCAAAAGCGCGCCCCCCGTTGAAGAGGGGGAGGAGGATGGCGCCGGCATCTGGGGATACCAGGCTCCCTGGCGGCAGGATGTGTGGGGGCGTCCGTATTAAATGGCAACGATCCGCAGCACCGTGTCCTTCAGCGCGCGAGCCGAGGCGGTGCGGGGTACGTCGTCCATGACGCCGATCTCGCCGAACATCTGCCCCGGGCCGAGAATGGCCAACTGATTCTCGCCGTTATCGCGCACCTGGAAGATTTCCACTTCACCGCTGACGATCACGTAGGCATTGTCGCTGGGATAGCCTTCCCAGAAAATCGCTTCGCCCGCTTTGAAGCTTACGTCATCGGCCATGGGGTCAATCTTTTTTTGCGAATTTCTGTTCTTTAGCCTTGGCGGTTTGCATTTTGCCGCAGCTGACGCCGGTCTTCGTGGTGTAGCGGGCGTTGGCGACAAAACGATCCATTTCCTCTTCGCTCATGCTGTTGACATCGGAAAAAACCTGGCGCGCGTGCTCGCAGAACGGCATGTCGCCGCCCCAGCTGTCGCGTGAGGTGGTGTTGGCGATGCGCGTGACGAAACGGTTCATCTGCGATTCCGAGCCGCGTTTGTAATGCCGCGCGAAATAGGCCCGCATCACCCGCGCCTGCTCGCCAAGATAGGATTTATGCTGGGAGACGAAGCGGCTGTAATTATCCCGCTCGTCACAGCTGAGGCCCGCGATCATGAGTTCGCTCATCAGGGCCCGGACGTTCAGCGCGCGCTGTTCTTCGTCATTCGCGCAGGGAAGGGCGTGAGCGAAGGCGGGAAGCAGAAGAAAAATGCAGAGAATCGCGGTGCGCATGGGGCATTCTATCCATTCTGGTCTTGCGATTCCAGAAGATACCCATATTTTCCTTGGAGGGAAGCCCCTTACGGAAGATTCGGTAACCTCTTATGCCAGCATGGAAAGCGCTTTCGGAAGGAAGCATCATCGATATTATCGCCCCCGGTTACGGCACCACCCAGACCGTGGCCCGCGCCTTCGCCCGCGCGCTGGAGGAGTGGGGCTGGAAAGCCCGCTTCCCGAAAGGCATGTTCGGCAAGGATCTGCTTTGCGCCGCGCCGGACGAAGTGCGCGCGAAACATCTCGAAGCCGCGCTGCACGCGGAGGATTCCGACGCCGTGTGGGCGCTGCGCGGCGGTTATGGCTGCACGCGGTTGCTGCCCTACCTGGCGAAGATGAAAAAGCCGAAGCGCGTAAAACCGCTCATCGGCTTCAGTGACCTGACGGCGCTGCATCTTCATCTTAATCAGCGCTGGGGCTGGCCGTCGCTGCATGCGCCGGTGGGGCTCGGCGTGGCCGGAAAGAACCTCAAGGCGGCGAGCCGGAAAGATCTGGAGCTGGTCTTGAGCGGCCTTTCCGGCGGCGGACGAAGCTCTGGCGGCGGTGGGGGCGGATTCAGTGGCGGCGGCGGTGGCGGCGGTGGCGGTGGCGCATCGGGAAGCTGGTAAATGGACATC
>JAFLCR010000192.1:0-1569 GCA_017302755.1 Alphaproteobacteria bacterium | reverse complement strand
AAAGAAGGAGGGGGCGATCTCCGGGCCGATTCTCGGCGGCAATATGAGCGTAGTCTGCTCGCTGCTCGGCACGCCTTACGTTTCGATGCCGAAAGACGCCATCCTGTTCTTCGAGGACATCGACGAGCGCGGTTACAGCGTCGATCGCATGTTGACCCAGTTGACCCAGGTTGGGTGGTTCGACGAGGCAAAGGCCGTAATTTTCGGCCAATTCACCGGCGGCCAGGAAGCGGATGGTCGCCAACTAGCCCCCAAGGTAATTCAGCGCTTCGCACAGAGCGCTTCCTGCCCCGTATTCAGTGGCTTGCCAAGTGGTCATGACGATGAAAACCGGGTGCTTCCCCTGAATACGAGGGGATGGCTTAACCCAGGCAAAAACCCGGCGCTGCGCGTGGAAACCGGGGTGGACGGCGAATAAGGGATTGCATGGTGGCTCCTTTCTCGTTAGGTAGCCCCAATCTGACATCATAGGAAGTTACCATGGATATCTCAAAAATTCCCGTCGGCGAGAATGCCCCCTGGGATGTGAACGTCATTATCGAAGTGCCGCTTGGCTCGGCGCCGATCAAATACGAAATGTGCAAAGATTCCGGAGCGTTGTTCGTGGATCGCTTCCTGCACACAGCGATGCACTATCCGTGCAATTACGGTTTCATTCCCCACACGCTTTCCGGCGATGGCGATCCCGCCGACGTGCTGGTGGTGGGCCGCCGCCCGGTGACGCCTGGCTGCGTGCTCGGCGCGCGCCCCATCGGCGTGTTGCTGATGGAAGACGAGGCGGGCATGGATGAAAAAATCCTTGCTGTGCCGGCAACGCGTCTGCATCCCTTCTACGACAATGTGAAAGTATACACGGATCTTCCGAAGACACTGCTCGATCAGATCAGTCATTTCTTCGAGCACTACAAGGATCTGGAAGAGGGCAAGTGGGTAAAGGTGCTGGGCTGGGCAAGCCCCGAGCACGCCGCGGAGATCATCGTGGACGCCATTAACCGCGAAAAATCCCTGAAGGCCGCGTAGAGTTTTCACGCTGCCGCGATAGTTTTTGCTGCGCTGCATCGTGGAAGGCCATGGAAGATAACGATTGCGCCTGAAGGCTGAATCTGTAGTCTCCCCTCTGTCATAAAAATTTCATACAGGGGAAATTCATGTCCGATATGGCCTGGTTTGTCATTGCAAGCGGTCTTGCCGCCATTCTCTTTGGCCTTGCGAGCATCCGGCTCGTTCTGGCAAGTGGCACCGGTACGGCGCGGATGCAGGAAATCGCCGCCGCCATCCAGGAAGGCGCGGGTGCATACCTGAACCGGCAGTATCAGACCATCGGCGTCGTCGGTATCGTGATCTTCGTGCTCCTGGGGCTTAAGCTTGGCTGGTTCGTCGGCGGCGGTTTTGTGATCGGCGCGGTGCTGTCGGGCATTGCGGGCTATATCGGCATGCTGGTGTCGGTGCGCGCCAACGTGCGCACCACGGAAGCCGCGCGCAAGGGCGTCCAGGCGGCGCTGACGATGGCGTTCCGCTCGGGCGCGATCACCGGCCTGCTCGTGGTTGGCCTCGGCCTGCTCGGTGTGG
>JAFLCR010000191.1 GCA_017302755.1 Alphaproteobacteria bacterium | reverse complement strand
TCCGCGCCATCGTCGAATCGGCTCAGACTCGCCGGCCCCAGCCACAGTGTGCAGAGGCTAGAGCAATGGCTTAACCTGGCATTCAGCATCACTCCGGACAGAAAAACCTCCGAGCAACACACGGAATTGACCTATACCGGCAGCAATGCCGCTCAGATAAAGCATATTCTCGGTGAAATCGCCAAAGCCGAAGGTTTTGTGCAATCCGCCAATCATTACCTGCATGAGGAAGCCGGGATTGCCCCGGAAACCCTTCGCTTCGCCCTGCCCGTATGCCAGGAGATGTCGGTATGGATACAGGTTCTCGGGCAGGATTCACGGACCATTCCAGGATTGCTGGAAAAACATCTGAACTCAGGAGAAAGAAAACTCAGGTTTTTTTCCAATGAAACGGGTGTCTGGATTAGCAAAGGTGATATGGCGCAGATCATGAATATCATTCCCGCGCTTCAAGCAACGAAGCAGCACGCTTTGCAAAGCAAGCTGGAGACGCCCGCGGTTGCCCTCAATGTTCCCGGGCCAGCGCAGGTTGCAGGCACGGAGGCGATTTATCGCATGCCAACAGGCGAAATCGCAATTCCCCATGAATACATCTATTACCCTGCGGGAGGAGATCCGAGATTTGAGCCATACTATCAAAGGCTCGCCCTCATCATGAGGGAATCCGGCATTAGTGCGCCAACCCGCGACGGAACCATGCCCACAAAGGACGATGAAGCATACGCTCCAGGCTATGTGTTGGTACAGCCCTTTTCCCGTGGGGCGGATATCACCGACGCAGTCATTGAAAAGGCTAAGGATATTGAGGCATGGTGGCGCCGCAGCCATCAGGAAACCGCACCGGCCGCACCCAAGAGCAGGTGATACACGCTTCTATCCAAAGCCAGCCTTGACAGCCCTTAACGCATCTTGCGCCGCAGGTGGTTCAACAGGTCAATGCGGGTAATCAGCCCGTAGAACTTGCCCTGATGCTCCACGATCGCCACCAGGCCGCGCTCGAAGATCGGCAAAAGCGATTCCACCGGCTTATCCGGCGAAACCGTTTCCAGATTGCTCGCCATCGCCGATTTCACCGGCTTCTGGAACGCGCCCTTCTCCTTCATTGCCGCCAGCAGCAGGTCGGATTCGTCGATGATGCCTACCAGCTTCTCCCCGTTCATCACCGGAAGCTGCGACACGTCGTAAAGCTTCATGCGCGAATAGGCCATCAGCAGCAAATCGTCTTCCTTCACCGTCACCGTGCCGCGCGCGTCGTAGGGACGGGAAACGAGATCGCGCAGATCGCCCTTCTCCTCGCGCTTGATGAAGCCCTGGTCGAGCATCCAGTAGTCGTTAAACATCTTGGAAAGGTATTTGTTGCCGCTGTCGCAGACAAAGGTGATGACCTTTTTCACCTCTTTCTGTTCGCGGCAATATTTCAGCGCCGCCGCGATCAGCGTGCCGGAGGAGGAACCCGCCAGGATGCCCTCCTTTTTCAGCAGTTCGCGCGCGGTGGAAAAACTTTCCTCGTCGGTGATGGTGTAGGCTTTCTTGATACTCGAAAGATCGCAGATATCAGGAATGAAATCCTCGCCGATGCCTTCCACCATCCAGCTGCCGGGCTGGCCCAGCTTGCCGGTTTCGATGTATTCCTTCAGAATCGAGCCTTTCGGGTCGGCCAGCACCATCTCCACATGCGGCGCGGCGCGCTTGAAGAAATTGGCCAGCCCGGAAACCGTGCCGCCGGAGCCGACACCCGCCACCATGGCGTCCATATCGTGCCCCATCTGCTGCCAGATTTCCGGCGCCGTGCCGGTTTCATGCGCCAGCGGGTTGGCGGGGTTGCTGAACTGGTTGATGTAGAAGCTGTTGGGAATCTCTCCCGCCAGGCGGGCGGCGATGTCCTGGTAGTATTCAGGGTGGCCCTTGCCGACATCGGAGCGCGTCATGCGGATTTCCGCGCCCATGGCTTTTAGGTTAAAGATCTTCTCCTGGCTCATCTTATCGGGAATGACGAGAATCAGCCGGTAGCCCTTCGCCGCCGCGACCAGCGCCAGGCCGAGGCCGGTATTGCCCGCCGTCGCCTCGATCAGCGTGCCGCCTTTGCTGATCTTGCCCTGGCGCTCCGCCGCCTCGATCATCGAAAGGGCAACGCGGTCCTTGATCGACCCGCCGGGGTTCTGGTTCTCGAGCTTCAGGAATAGACGGCATTTGCCCGTATCAAGATTGCGGGCTTCCATCATCGGCGTGTTGCCGATGAGGTCGAGGGAGGATTTGAGAGAGCGCATAAACAGCCATTTCTTTGTTTGGCTGGCAGCCTAATGCGGCAAGCGGAGGAAAACAAGCATGGGTGCGGCGCAACAATGCCGCCAGCGCTCTATTTCCAATATTCTTCCGCCGCAATGGCGAAGTTTAGCTGCTGCATGTTCTTGAGCAGGAAGGTGGTAACGCCCACCAGGTTGCCCTTGCTGTCAAACAAGCCGCCCCCCGAGGAACCCGGGGAGATCGGCGCGGTGGTCTGCACCAGCTTGCCGTGCGGTTCCACAGTGCGCAGGCCGGAAACCAGCCCCTCACCCAGCGTGCGCTCCAAACCAGCCGGCGTGCCGATGGTGTAAACGCGCTCACCCACCTTCAAATCGCCGAAACTGCGAATGCCGCCGATGGGCGTGACGCTGTTTTGCACCGTGCTCAGCAGGCAGCGGTCGGATTTGGCGTCACCGCCAAGAATGCGGGCAGGCAGCACGTTGCGTTCCTGCACCAGCAGCACAAACGGCTTTCCGGCTACGACGTGACAGTTAGTAATCAGCTGATCCGTGGAAATCGCAATGGCCGAGCCTTGGGAAATCTCTTTCTTCTGCTTGAAATGCTCGACACTCTTGCCCGCCAGCACGACATAGACGGACGGCGCAACCTTAGCAAAAACCTGATCCGGCGGTAAGTCGCTTGAGGAAAGATGCGCAGGCATGGAGGCACGACCGGTTGCCCCCCAGGGAATTTCCTTCTTTTCCCGCTTGATCGTGGAAAGGGTGGAATCCATGGTGCCGCTCTTGCGTTCCGTGTGCTGTGACGTGGCGGGCGGAAGTTTCTTTTCAACGCCCTTCACTTTTCCCGGCATGGGCTTGCCGCCCAGCTTCACCGCCTCTTCATTTAGGCATGCGCTATATTTGGCTGGGTTATTTTCAAAAAGCACGATGTCGCAGATTTCCCGCACCTTGGCTTTCTGCTTATCATCAAGCCCCTGTAACTCGAGGGTGCCGTAGCTCATGTTTTTAACCTTGGCCACGTTGTGGCGCAGGCAGCCATTATGGGAGCCGACACCGAAATTGGCCGCGTTCTCGCAAGCCTTTTCCACCGTCGCGCGCTCTTCCGGCGTCAGGGCGTCGAGGTTGGGACGGTAGGATTCCTTGGCCAACTCCTCCATGTCCCGCTTCAGGCATTTATGATAAAGATCGCCGCCGAACAGCAGCTTTCTGGCACAGGCCATTTCCATGCGCTCGCGGATCTCTTCCGGAAATGCGGAAAGATCGGGCTTGCCGGGAGTCTTCAATGCCTTGATGCCGTCGCGCCGGCAGACATTGTATTGGTTTTTCCACTCCTTGGTGCTCTTGCAGTTTTCCTCCAGCATCCTGAGCTCAAGCGGCGTAAGCCCCGAAACGTCTGGCTCCGGCACCTCATAGGCTGCGCCTGCCGCTGAAGAAAGAATGAGAAAAATTCCGATCGCCAGCCAATTCGCGCGCATATTACCTCCGAAATGAAGGCTTTATTCTTAGAAAGGAAGAATAAGAAATAATTAATGAAGTTGCACGATCTCGTCCACGGACACCTGGTTGCGGCCGGTATTCTTGGCAATGTATAGCCGCGTATCCGCGGCCTTGTAGAGGCTTTCCGCCGTGCCCTGGTGATCATACCCCGCCCCCGCCACGCCGATAGAAACGGTGCAGCCGAGCGGAATAGCATTCCCCGCTTCGTCCTTGTACTCCACGAGATGCCGGGCAATGGCAGCGCGGATGCGCTCAGCCACCCAGAACGCGCCTTCGGCCTGGGTTTCGGGAAGGATGACGCCGAACTCCTCACCGCCTAACCGCGCCGGAAGGTCAGTTTCGCGCAGCGCCTTGCGGATCAGCC
>JAFLCR010000190.1 GCA_017302755.1 Alphaproteobacteria bacterium | reverse complement strand
GCGAGAGATGATGGAGGCCGCCCGGCTTTCCCAGAGCGGAACCCTCCCCGAATTCCTGGATGACGGGTGGGACTGGCAGTGATTCTCGGCATCGGCACGGACATGGTGGACAAGCATCGCATCCTGCGCCTGCTGGAGGCGTTTCCCGAGCGCTTCCCCGCCAAGATCCTGACCCCCGCCGAGCGTGAGGCCATGAAGCGGCGCCCGCAGGCTTCGCGCGCCTCCTTCCTCGCCAAGCGCTATGCCGCCAAGGAGGCCTGCCTCAAGGCGCTGGGCACCGGGCTTGCGGCGGGCTTGAGCTGGCAGGAAATGGAAATCGGCAGCACCGAGGCGGGTGCCCCGACCCTGACGCTTTCAGGTGAGGCTTTGTCTGCGGCGCGTAAAAAAGCGGGAGGCGAGGTGGCGCTGCACCTCTCGCTCACCGACGAGGCGGCTCACGCGCTGGCGTTTGTCGTGATCACCCCCGTGGCGCCGGGCGCGCGGTAGCGGGCCAGGTATTCCGGCACGACGGACTCGACCCCCGTGGGGGTGATGCCAAGCTCTCCGAGCCCGGGCATGCTTTCCTGGGTCACGTTGTCGGTTTCGAGCAGTGTCACCTGGTCGCGCGTCAGCGGGGGAACCGGCAGCAGCTCGCCGAACGCGCCGATCATGGAAGCCAGCCCTAAGGGCAGGGGCAGCAAGATGCGCCGGCGTCTGGTGGTTTTCAGCACATATTCCAGAATCTGGCGGAAGGTGAAAGTCTCGGGCCCGGCCAGCTCGTAGGTTTTACCCTTGCTTTCCGGGCGCTCCAGGCAAGCTAGCACGGCTTTGCCCACGTCCCCGGCATAAACGGGCTGAAAGCGGGTCTTGCCGCCGCCGATCAAGGGCAGGAAGGGCGAGAGGCGCGCCATGCACGCGAACTGGTTGAAGAAATTGTCCTCCGGCCCGAACACCACGCTGGGGCGCAGGATCGTTGCCTCCGGGAAGGCTGCCAGCACGGCTTTTTCTCCGGCTAGCTTGGTGCGCGCATAAGTGGAGCGGGTCGCCTTATCTACGCCGAGCGCCGAGATGTGAATGAGCCGTTGCACCCCGGCCTCTTTCGCCGCCTGGGCCAGCTTTTCCGCGCCCTGGGCGTGGAGTGCTGAAAAGCGCTGCTTTCCGCGGCTGTAAAGCACGCCGACCAGGTTTACCACGGCATGCGAGTTGGCAATGGTCCGCTTGATGTCCTCGGGCTTTCTGAGGTTGGCGTAGACGGGCACGACCTGGCCCACCGCGCCGGCGGTTCTCAGGTCTTTTGCGCCTTCGGGGTCGCGGCAAGCGATGGTGACGGTATGGCCGGCTTCCGCCAGCTCGCGCACGACGTAGTGGCCAAGAAAGCCGCTGCCGCCAAAAACAGTGATCCTCATAGGCTTATCCGTTTCAGGAGATAGGGAGGGAAGGTGTAGCGCTTTCTTGATGAAATGTCATGGTGTTCATGCGTCCGGGCGGCATGGAAAGGGACAAAAGACTGCCAAGAGCCCGCGAAAGCGGCGTTCCATGGGAGCGAAGCGACAGCGAAAGAAGAATAATAACCGATTTGACAAATTCAATCCGGGCTCTATATGTCGGTTTCCTTATTTTCCCCTGTGCCCAGATGGTGGAATTGGTAGACGCGCTAGCTTCAGGTGCTAGTGTCCGCAAGGACGTGGAGGTTCGAGTCCTCTTCTGGGCACCACTTCGGACTTAGTGTCCGAAAACTCCCTACAAAGCAAGAAAGGGAGCGAGAGAGCGGCGGTTCTATATCCATGCCTCCTGTGGTAGGCCAAAGGCCTCGAAAAGGTTGCTTTCAGCACCAATCTCTTAGTTTTCAAATCTCCTGAAACCCAACGCTCATAAGGGTTTGCGAGGAATTCAAAGGCGGTTCTAGCCGTTTCCTCTAGTGTCGAGTCCACCCTGCCGCATTTATCCAGTTTTTCCTGTATCAGAACCCGGTCTCGTTCCAGCTGTTTGATCTGACGCTCGTAGCTGGTAATCAATATCTGGCTATCGGCAACCACGATGCGATCCAGAAACTGTTCAATCTTCCGGTCAATCAGTTGGAACTGGTTTTTGAGGTCACTAAGATTTTCGCCGTGTTGGGAGGCTTTCGTCTCCTTCAGTATCTTAACCATTTTGTCTGCCATGCCCTCAAGCGGAACCGAGGGCGTGATCTTGCGGAGCAAATTCTCGAAGTCGGTTTCGATGTAATCCCGCTTCACGGATTTGCCATAATGCTCGCAGTCTTTCGTCTGGCAAAGGTAATATGGGTATTTGGCGCTTCGCCCCTTTGTCCAACACGACTTCATCGGAATGCCGCACCCATCGCACACGATGAATCCACGCAGAGGAAAATCCTCGCTAATATCTGCCCGTGCCGGAACCTTGGCGCGGCCTTTCAGCTTATCCTGAATCTGCCGAAACAGTTCGAAAGAGATGATCGGCTCATGCTTGCCTTTGGTGATGCCAATGCCCCATTCAGGATATTCATAGTAGCCGGAGTAAAGTTGCCGGTTCAGAATATCCATCACGCGCTGTAAATGCACCTCGCCCTTGCGGTCTTTCGGAAAAGCAGGCTGTGACTCAAAAAACGCCTTCACCTCAACCGGCGTTGTAAACCGATCCGAGGCAAAGCCTTCCAAGGCTTCCTGAATGATGGAGGCGAGCGGCTCATCGCGTACCAGCATTTTGCCATGCCCATCCATCTTTTCCATTTTGTAACCACGCGGCGGGCATAAAATCCAATAACCGCTCATCAACCGCGCACGCATTCGGTTCTTTACCTGTTCCGCGTTTTTCTGCCGCTGATGTTGTGACACGCTGGCGAGCAGGTTTTCCACCAACTGGCTGTCGGAATCATCCCCGAACTCAATGGAGGGAGATTGTAATACGCCTCCCGCCTGCTGAATCGCCATGCGGAGTTCCAGATGCGCCTTTAGGCCGCGTGCCAACCGGCTGATGTCGTCGATGATGACAACGATCTGTTCGCGCTTATGTTTGCGAAGAAACTCCAGCATCCGTTTGATCGCTGGGCGGTCTATCAGGCCTCCGGAAATACCTTCCTCCTGAAAAACCTCTACGACTTCAAGCTTTCGATATTTTGCAAATTCCCGGCACCGTGTTTCCTGCGAAGATAGGCCATGCCCGTTTTTCACTTGGTCGGGCGATGATACGCGGCAATAAATTACGGCCTTTTGCATGGGTTGCGTCATTCTTGGAACCCCTTTTATCCAGTATTCCCAAGGGTTTCCTCGATGATAGACGCTTGCGGCTCGGAATCAATGCTCTTTTGCGGTTCTTTCTCCAATAATTTCAGCTGGTTGAGGCCTAGCCGCTGGTCAAAATAATTCTCTAAAATCACCCATACGGCATTGACCAATTCCACCTTCTGCTCTTCGGTAAGGTCGAACTGGTCAACATACTCGCGATAGGGGCTGATGTCCGTGATCATCACGAACCCCATCGCTGCATGGTATGTAGGGGAGAATATGCTCTGGTGCTAAACGCATTATCACGCACCTCTGGCGAGCATATGGCTATATATAGCGGATTTTGTTCACCCTGTTTAGCGTTTTTATGTTCAAACACCGGAACGCCCTCCCTGCTTGGAGTTCAGGCGCATAACAATCTTCATCAGCGCGATACGGTAGCGGTAATGCGCCGTGGTGCGGCTGACACCCAGCCGCCAGCAAATGGGTTTCCACGGCACGCGGGCGGCGCGAAGCCAGACAATGCGCCGGTCGGCTGCGTCATCGAGGAAGAAAATCCACTGGATGGTTTCTTCCATGCGGCTGATGGCTCCAGCGGAAGGTGGTCCCAACCGCATCGGCAATTTTTCAGCCTGTAATAGCTCCATCGTCGAGAGGATGACGGGCGGCCATGTGGATTTATAACCCTGCACCCGCACCGACGGCAGGCGTTTCAGCGTGTACACCGCTTCCTCGAAGCGTTCGGCAACATCGGTGACTGTCCAGTTTTTCATGGCTTCACCTCCTGCGTCAGAAGGCGCACGCCAGTGATGCGCTGCGATTGAAAGCGATGCTCCGACCACCACAGCTGCATGTCAGCCAGATAATGCTGTTCCAGCCATTGCTTCACAAAGCGGTTCGGGCAGGAAATCACAACGGTTGCGCCATTGCCTTCAATCTCCGCGCCGGTGACGATGGT
>JAFLCR010000019.1 GCA_017302755.1 Alphaproteobacteria bacterium | reverse complement strand
ATCGGTGCGCACCTGATTGTCCGCCGTATGGGTGAAGGGCATGTCGGTGATGTCGAGCCCCAGCTTACGAAAAAAATCGCGGTGATCTTTTGCCACTTTCTTGATCACTGGAATTTCGGCATTCTCCGGCGAAACACCGCCATAGCAGCAAACGCCCTGGCACTCGGCAAGATCACAACGCTTATAGCGCCTTTTAAAGGCTGCGATATCCAATGTTGCCTGGCCATAGGTGTTACGCAACAGTTTGAAAGCGTCGCTTTCCATGAGGGAAAGCATCAGAGCGCCGCCTTGATTTCCGCCAGAAGGTCGCGGTCGAGAAGCTCCGACAGCATGGCGAGCTCATGCGCCAGGATGACATAACCCGGTTCCCCTTCCGGCGCTTCGGCGCCGCAGGGCGTGAACGCCGAGAAACCGGGATATCCCGGTTCCGCGCAATCGTCATTCTCGATATCCGGAATGGTGATGATCTTCTCGCCATGATTTTCCAGCACGATCGGATGCAGCCAGCACGCCAGCGGTTTGTACCACCAGCTCGGCTTGTCTTCGGCCAGGCTCAGCATCTGCAGGCTGCACCGGTTCTTCGCGTCGCGGAACACACAGGCCGTATGGCTGAAATGCGAAGGGATGGGCACGGTGTAGGTGTATGGCACCTTGCGGGTGCGTTCCTCGTTATCTTCGTTCACGTAGAATGGTGGTTCGGAAAGATCGATGCCGACGCTGTTGAAAAACACGCGCTGCTTGATGATCTGTTCCTTGATGACTTTGGTTTCTTCTTCATACGGCTCGCAGCCTTCATGGCAGCACAGTCCCTGGCAATCCTTGAGGTTGCACAGGGAATAGCGCCGCGTGAATGCAGGGATATCCAGGCCTGCGCTCGCATATTCAATTCTAAGCCGGTTTCTGAAGTAATCCGAGAGGAAAAGCATGCCTAAGCCTTGATATTCTCGGAAGCCATGATTTCACCGATCAAATTGCGTCCGAGAATTTTGGAAAGCGTGGCCAGTTCACGCTCGAGAATCCGGAAAGCTGGCTGACCGTTCGGATCCGGCCTGCCGCAGGCGGTAAAAGTGGTGAAACCAGGATAGTCTTCGCTTTTATCCCAATCATTCTCCTCGGTCATGATGGTGATGAGCAACGGGTCTTCACCTTCAGTGATAGTGATGGGAAACAACCAGCAGAAAAGCGGCTTATAATGCCAGGAATCCTTGCCACGCTCGGCGGAAAGCATCTGCAGGCTGCAGCGGCCGATATCATCGCGGAACACGCAGGAAGTATGAGCGAAATGCTCCGGAATCGGGATGGGGTATTGGAAGGGACGGGTAGCAGTATCCTGCTCTCCTGGCACGCCCCAATCTTCGAAAGGCGGGTTGGGAAGCGCGACGCCGTGCTCAGGGAAGAACGAGGCATTGGCTGCAATGGTTTCGGTGATGATGTCTTCTTCTTTTTTGGGAACAGATACGCCGCCGTGGCAGCAGAAACCGTGACAATCCTTAAGATCGCAGATGGAATAGCGCCGCAGGAAAGCAGCTGTATCCACTGCCGCGCCTGCGTATTTGGTGCGGTAATAGTCGGGATCGCGTTCGAAAAGAGCCAGCATGGGGAAACTAAAGGATTTTTGTATAAATAATTTTATCGTCGCCGGGGGCGTAAAAGTCAATCAGCCTTGCTTCGGCGATAAAACCATGGCGCTCGTAAAACTTATGCGTTGGCGTATAAAGCGGGCGGGAGGATGTTTCTGAATAAAGCCGCTTTCCTCCAAGACCCCGCACGGACTGCTCGCAGGCGGTAAGAAGGCGCGCACCCAAACCCTTGCCTTGCGTTTCGGGCGCCACGACGATCCAGTAAAGATCGAACCCTGAAAGCGTCATGGGCACCGGGCCATAGCAGGCGTAGCCCAGCAGTTTCTCCGCCCCTGCGTAGAGATGAAAGTGATAGCCGCTTTTTTCTGCTCCTTTTGCGAGTGATTCCTCTACCAGCTCAACCGCCACCTCTTCCTCGGCAGGGGTAAAAAACCCCGTGGCGCGCACCAGGGCGCGGATGGCTTGGGGATCGGCAGGAAGGAGGGGGCGGAATCCACTGGTCATGGTAGCGCTGCGTCCACGATGCGGGCAATGAGCGCGGTGTAATCCATACCTGCCCGTTCTGCCGCCGCCGCCAGCCCCGCGTCAGGCGAGATGCAGGGATTGGAATTGACCTCCAGAATCCAAGGGTTTCCTTGCACATCCACACGGAAGTCCACACGCGCATAGCCAGATAAGTTGAAAATGCTCCAGCACTTCAGACAATATTCCGAAAGTTTCGTCAGCAGAGCGCGGTCGCTTTCCGGAAAATCAAAATGCCGCACCGTATGCTGGTATGAGAAACAGTTTTCATCCCACTTGGCGGCGTGGTCGATGATATGAGGCACATCTTCGGGAAAATCCTCGAAGCGAATTTCAGCATGCGGAAGAACTGCACCATCAAGGATCGAAATGTTGAATTCACGTCCATGAATATAGCGCTCGATGAACCATTCGCCTCCATACTGCGCGGTGCGTTCGGCGATGATCTTCTTTGCGATACTGACGTTGTGGACAACATTCTCGGGCGCGATGCCGATTGAAGCGTGCTCCCACACTGACTTCACGATGTACCGGTCGTCCAATTCATCGGGAAGCGCGGATGCTTCATGCCATGGGGCAGTCGGAAGCCCTTCCAGCTGCAGTAGGTGCTTGGCAAGCAGTTTATGCGAGGACAAATAAGTCGCGTCCATACGGCAGCCCGTATAGGGTAGCTTCATGGTTTCCAGCAGCGCGGGCGCAAGGTGAATAAGGTGCCCTTTGAGCTCGATTGAATCGACCAGATTCATCACCAGATCCGGCTGGTGCAATAGAATGCGCCGTCTTGCATCCTCCAGGTTGAGCGAAATTCTTTCCACCGATGGCTGATGGCCAAGCGCTTTCAGCGAAGCGGAAATTGCCTCCACATCCTCGAAGATGGAAATTTCATCCGCCGGTGTATGCGAAGCGGCGAGATCCTGAATGAGCAGCAGCACATGGGCCATGCTTCAGGGATAAACAAACGAACTCATGATGACAAGAAATCACGAAGGAAAAAACGCCACGCTTTAGGCGACCATCGTTGCCTTCGAAGAAAGCCGCTCGCAGGCAGACAGCACGATGCGCTTGATCAGTTCCTGATACGGCACGCCGAGCAGGCGGCAGAGAATTGCCATGTCGGAGCGCTCTGGGTTCAGCCCCGCGAGCGGATTTACTTCCAGAAAATGCGGTGCGCCATTGGCGGCGAGGCGGAAATCCATGCGCCCGCCGTCGCGGCAGCCGAGCAGCCGCCAGGCGGTGAGCGCCGCCTGGGCGATGGCGTCGGCGGCAGCACCCTCCACAAGGCGGTATTCCACCTTATCCTCGTAGGTTTCCTTATTGATGTAGGAATAGCCGTGCGCTTCGGCCTTATCGTTGAAGAGAATCTCCATGACGCCGAGCGCTTCGGCCTGTTTGCCGGTGCCGAGAATGCCGATGGTGAATTCGCGGCCGGGCAGGTAGGTCTCCACCAGCACTGGCTGGCGGTGTTTGGCAAGCAAGGCCTGGCAGGTGCGTTTCAGCGCCGCCGCATCCGCGCATTTCGAGGCGGCGGTGACGCCCTTGCCCGTGCCTTCAGCGACCGGTTTGGCGAAAAGCGGGAAGGGAAGATTCACGGCGTCGATATCCGCCTCGTCCTCCACCAGCGCCCAGTCCGGAGTGGCGACGCCGCCGTGGCGCACCACGGCTTTCGCCATCGCCTTGTGCAGCGTCACGGAAGAGGTGAGGGGATCGGAAAACGTATAGGGAATCCCGAAAGCGTCGAGTAGCGCGGGCACTTGCGCCTCGCGCCCGAAACCGGCAAGTCCCTCGGCGATGTTGAACACCATGTCCCAACGCTCGCCGGCGGTAAGCCGTTTTGCAAGATGGCGCATATGGCCGATGCGCGTCACCTTATGCCCCATCGCCTCCAGCGCCGAGGCGATGCCGTCGATTGTGACCTGGCTGTCGAATTCGGCGGTTTCCTCCTCCGAATATCCTTCGGCGAGGTAGTCTTTCCGCAGGTCGTAGGTGAAACCGAAATGCATGCTCAAACTCTGACAGATGCCGCGCGCTGAGACAACCGCGAAGCAAGGCCGTCGCAGAGCAGTTCCTCGCTGCCGGGGCGGGCGCGGAAGAAAAGCTCCGGGTCCATGCCCTCCATCTCCGAAACGAGCAGCCCCCGCGCGGTGGGGAGAATGTCGATCCGCAGGTAAAGCGGTATAACGGGCGAATGATGCGTCGCTTCGCCGTAGGCCCGACCGACCGCTTCGGCGGCGTGCGCGGCGGCTTCCACCACGGCTTCCGGGGGCTCCAGGAAAGCGGTGCTTCCGCCCCGCTCGGCATGAACCAGAATGCCGTTCTCGGCGGGTTTCTTCAGCACGGCGTGGCTGTAGACGCTGTCCAGAAACACCAGCGACCATTCGCCCTCCGTCCGGATTTCCGGCTGGAAGGGTTGAAGCAGATAGGGCTCTTTCGTGCCTAGTTCATCGAGCGTTGCCTGGTAGGCAGCCGCCTCTTCGCGCGAGCGCAGAAAGGTCAGCCCTGCTCCGGCGGCGGAGAGGGCGGGCTTCAGAATCAGCGGGCCTTGGGCGTCGAAGGCCTGGGCAAGGTCGGCGTGCTGGCCGGGTTCCAGATAATGGGTCGGCACGATGGCGATGCCCTGGGCCTCAAGATCGAGCAGATAGCGCTTATTGAGCAGCCACTGCATCAGGGGCAGGGGGTTCTCGGTGCGGATGCCGGCTTCCTCCAGCTGCGTGAGCCAGCCCATGAAGGCGGTGCGTTGCGCCTCGGTATCCATGTAATCCCACGGAGCGCGGAAAAGCAGCAGGTCGTAATGCGCCAGATCGGCCGGGTCCGCGCCCCAGATGACCGGCTCCACGATCATGCCGCGCCGCCGCATGGCGTTGATGAGAAACTGGTCGTCAGGAGTGAAGGGCAGCTCCGTGGGCACGAAATCTGGCCCGTCGGTTGCAGTCGGATAATAATCCGCCATTTTCTCCGGCCGGCAGCTGACGATTCCGATGGAAACCACGGTTTTTTAGGCGTCCGCCAGGCGGTAGAGCCCGTCGAAGGCGTCCAGCACGTGCCCGTGGCCGCGCAGGGCGTTCTGGGCCATGCCGGTCTTGCCTTGCGGGTCCGGATAGCGGTAGACCCCGCCCTCGAAATTGGTGAGGAGCAGGTCGTCGCCATCGCGCCCCACCACGTAATCGGGCAGGAGAGGGATTTTGCCGCCGCCGCCCGGCGCATCGACCACGAAGGTGGGGATGGCGTAGCCGGTGGTATGGCCCCGAAGCTGGCGGATGATCTCCAGCCCCTTCTCGACCGGGGTGCGGAAATGCGCCGAGCCGGAGATGGGGTCGCACTGATAGAGATAATACGGCTTCACCCGGACGGTGAGCAGCTTGTGCATGAGCGTCTTGATCACCTGGGCGTCGTCATTGATGCCCTTGAGCAGCACGGTCTGGCTGCCCATGGGGATGCCGGCGTCGGCCAGTCGGGTGAGGGCTTCCTTCACCTCGGGGGTGATTTCCTCGGCTCGGGTGAAGTGGATGCTCATCCACAGCGGGTGGTATTTCTTGAGCATCTTGACCAGGCGGGGCGTCACGCGCTGGGGCATGACCACCGGCACCTTGGTGCCGATGCGAAGGAACTCCAGATGCGGAATCGACCGCAGGCGGGCCAGCAGCCATTCGAGCTTGTCGTCGCCGATGGTGAGCGGATCGCCGCCCGAAAGCAGGCAGTCGCGGATTTCGGGATGGGCCTCGATATACTGGGCCGCCTTTTCCCACTGCGAGGTGGAGAAGCTGTATTCGCCGTTGGTTTCGCCCACCATGCGCGAGCGGGTGCAATAGCGGCAATAGGTGGAGCAGAAGCCGGTGGTGAGGAACAGCACCCGGTCCGGATAGCGGTGCACGAGGCCGGGGGTGGCGGTGTCGTGATCCTCGCCCAGGGGGTCGTCGGCCTCGCCGGGGGTTTTGTAATATTCGCCGTTCACCGGAATATGCGTCCTGCGTAACGGGTCGAGGGGGTCGGTTTCCGAAAGCAGGCTGGCGTAATAGGGGGTGATGCCGACGGGCAGCGGGCCGGTATGGCGATCCACGGCGCTTTGCTCTTCGTCGGAGAGCTGGATGATGCGGGCGAGTTCGCGGAGGTCTTTGATGCGGTGCTTCACCTGCCATTTCCAATTATTCCAATCGGCGGCGGTGGCGTCAGGATAGAATTTTTTACGGAAAGCCTTCGAGCGGTCGCTGATGGGGAAGCGATGAAATTTCGGCTCGGGAGTTTTGGAGGCGTTAGAGCGAAGAACAGGAGCGGGAACAGGTGGCGTAAGGAAATCGTAGGATTTGGAGCAGCCGCCGCCGGATGGGGGATGGACTGAAGGGCTTGCTGAAGTGCCGCTTGGAGGCTCGGCGTCGGACTGTTTTAGCATGGCGCTTCCTTGAAGCAGGGTGGCGACGTGAGTGTCTGACGCAACGACGCGCAACACTTATACGATAAAAAAATTGTATGATTATTGAGTAAAGACGCAATGATTATTCGTGCCCTCTAAAGCATGTCGTCACAAGACGGTATCATGCTTGCGAGAATGCAACACTTGGTCATGAGAAAGCATCCTCCGCGATGCGGATTCGCAAGAAGGGAAGCGGCGACTATTTGAGATAGGAGGAAGGGTTCCAGCTCCACCCTTCGCCGCGCGGAATGCTTTTGCGGACAGCGGAAGTATCGCTCCATTTCGTGGTGGGTCTGTAGCTTCTGGAGCTGTAATCGCCCACCTGGTTTTCCAGAAAGCGCGGCTGGCTGTACTTGTAGTAATGGCGTTGCCCGCGGTAATGCGGGCTGCTGCCGCGCACGCGGTCTTCAAGGTAGTAGCGTGAATACCGGTCGTTGTAATAATGCCGGCCGCCGTAATTGGGGCTATAGGCATTCAGCTCATCGATGTTGCTGCCGCAGTACCGTCCGCAAGACGCAAGGGCGGGAACGGGCAGCATGGCCACCCCCATCCATAATGCCAGCAGCAGAAGATGCTTTTGCATCCTGGAAATGCCTTTATGATGAAAATTCCGTTTCACAGCGCCGCATCATAGCAGAATGACAGGGATTAATAAAGTATTAACTTCGGCATCCCCGCCCTTTTTCAGCGTGTTGGTAATCAATTATAATGCCGGAGCTTGGCTGGCACAGTGTCTGGATGCCCTGCTGCGTCAGGATTGGCGGGAATTCGAGGTTCTGGTGGCTGATAACGGCTCCACGGACGGGTCGCTTGGCCAGGTCCCCAATGACCCACGCATCCGAGTGCTGAAGCTGGGAAGCAATCTGGGGTTTGCGGTTGCCAACAATGTGGCGGCGAAAGAAGCAAGAGGCGATTGGCTTGCCACCTTGAACCCGGATGCCTTTCCCAACCGCTATTGGTTGCGCAGCCTGGCGGAAGGCATTACGGCGCACCCCGGAGTTGCGATGTTCGGCTCCACCCAGTTGTTGGCAAGCGACGACAGCCTGATCGACGGCACTGGCGATCAGTACCATATTCTCGGCATCCCCTGGCGCGCCAACGAGGGCAGAAGCGTCCGTCATCTGCCCCCGGGGGATGTGGAGGTGTTCGCGCCATGCGCCGCCGCAGCCTGTTATCACAAGGAGGCATTCCTGAATGCGGGAGGTTTTGATGAAGCCTTTTTCTGTTACTGTGAGGATGTTGATCTGGCTTTCCGCCTGCGCCTCAAAGGCCATCAGGCAGTTCAACTTAGGCACGCCATGGTTCGGCATGTAGGGTCGGGCATCAGCGGGCGGAAAAGCGAGTTTTCCGTTTATCACGGGTTTCGCAACCGCCTCTGGGTTTTCGTGAAGAATATGCCGGGGCCGTTGTTCTGGCCTCTCCTGGTGTTTCATCTGGAAGCCCAACTGGTGCTGCTTATCCGGGCATTGCGCCAGGGGGTGCTGTGGCCTGCGATGAAGGGGCTGGGCGCGGGGTTGTTGGGTTTGCCGCACGTCTGGGGACAGCGGCGTGCGCTTCAGCAAATACGAACAGCGCGGCTGGTCACCCTGTTGCATGCGTTCCGCTGGTCCTTGAGGGCGATGCTCAAGCGGACGCTTTGAGGAGTGAGTTCAGAGGAATGCTTTTAAGCGGTAGAGCGCGTCCAATGCCTCGCGTGGGCTAAGGCTATCGGGGTCAATGCTGCGCAGCGCTTCTTCCGCTGCGGAAGGTTTAGCGGGCGCGGCGGGAGCCGACGGGTTCATGGCGAAGAGTGGCAAATCGTCGGCAAGCCGCGAAAGGCGCCCTTGCTGGCCCTCAGCCTCAAGCTCTTTCAGGATCGTGTCGGCGCGGCTGGTGACGGCGTCGGGCAGCCCCGCAAGCCGCGCCACGTGGATGCCGTAGGAACGGTCCGCCGCGCCGGGGATGACGGCATGCAAAAACACGACGTCGCCTTTCCACTCTTTCACTTGCATCGTATGGCAGGCAAGATGGGCCAGGCGTGCCGAGAGTTTTGTCAGCTCATGGTAATGGGTGGCGAACAGCCCCCGGCATCGGCAGGCGTCGTGCAGGTATTCGAGCACCGCCCAGGCGATGGAAAGCCCGTCGAAGGTCGCCGTGCCGCGCCCGATTTCATCGAGGATCACTAGCGAGCGCTCCGTTGCCTGGTGCAGAATGGCGGCAGTCTCCACCATCTCGACCATGAAGGTCGAGCGGCCGCGCGCCAAGTCGTCGGCGGCGCCGACGCGGCTGAACAACCGGTCGATCACGCCGATGCGCGCCGAGGCGGCAGGCACGAAGCTGCCCATCTGCGCCATCAGGGCGATGAGCGCGTTCTGCCGCAAAAAGGTGCTCTTACCCGCCATGTTGGGGCCGGTGAGCAGCCAGAGCCGACCGTCTTCCAAGCGACAGTCATTGGAGATGAAGGGCTCACTCAGCATGGCCTCGACCACAGGATGGCGGCCTTCCCTAATGTCGAAAGCAAGCCCCTCTTCTACTATCGGGCGGCAATAGCGCCGCTCTTCGGCGAGTTCGGCGAGCCCGGCGACAGCATCGAGTGTCGCGATTCCGACCGCCGCCTTGCCGACGGCATCGGATTTCTCCAATACCTCGTGGGTCAGCTCTGCGAAGTACTGCGCTTCCAGCTCCAGCGCCTTCGCGCCAGCCGAGGCGATCTTGCCTTCCAGCTCGTTCAGTTCGGTGGTGGCGTAGCGCAGCGCTCCGGCCATGGTCTGGCGGTGGAAGAAATGCTCCGGCACCTTATCCTTATGCGCCACTGTGATTTCGATATGGTAGCCAATGACATGGTTATGGCGGATCTTGAGCGAGGGAATGCCGGTTTCCTTGCCGTATTTCTCCTGCAGCGCCGCGATATGGCGTTTGCTTTCGCGGGCAAGTCCCCGGAATTCGTCGAGCGTGGGGCAGAACCCGTCGGCGATGAACCCGCCGTCGCGGGCAAGCAGCCCCGGCTCCGCCACCAGCGCCTGCTGCAATTTCTCTATGAGCGCGTCATGATCGCGCAAGGAGGCGAGGGCTTCCCCCACAATGGCGGGAGGGTTTGGCATCTGTGCCTGATAGAACAGGGCCAGAACCTCCCGCACGGCGGCCAGTCCGTCGCGGATGACGCCTAGATCGCGCGGACTCCCGCGCCCGAGTGCGAGCCGCGACAGCGAACGCTCTAGATCGGGCATCCGTTTCAGATGCTGTCGCAAGCTGACGCGGAACTCGCGGGCGGTCATAAAGTGCTCTACTCCGTCCAGGCGGGCTTGGATAGCGTCGGGGTTGGTCAATGGCGCGGCAAGCCATCCGGCAAGCATGCGCCCCCCGGCTGAGGTCACGCTGCGATCGATTGCCCAGAGCAGGCTGCCCTTGCGCTCTCCCGCTGAGCTTGCCTGGAGTTCCAGGTTTCGGCGCGTGGCTGCGTCCATGGCCACATGGTCCGAGGTGTTGCCGAGCTTCGGCCGTTGCAGGCAGGGGAGTTGCCCTTTTTGTGTCAGGTGTACGTAATCGAGCAGCGCCCCGCAGGCGGCGAGCACGCTGTCGCTAAGAGGGCCGAGGCTATCGAGTGTAGCGAGGCGGAAGCTCTGGCGCAGGGCGTCACCGCCCTTGCGCGCGCTGAAACAAGTGTCCGGCCTGACGGTGAGCTGCTCTTTCCAGGTACCGAAGACTTCATCATAAGCTCCCGCCTGAGCAAAGCGCTCGGGCAGCAGAACCTCGCTGGGGCCGATGCGGGTCAGCTCGGCGGCGAGCAGGGCGGGGGTGGTGTCGAGTACGCGGAACTCGCCGGTGGAAAGCTCCAGCCATGCCAGCGCTGCTGACGAGGGGGCAAGGGCAACGGCGGCCAGGTAATTACAGGTACGGGCTTCAAGCAGCCCCTCCTCGGTGATGGTGCCGGGGGTGACGATCCGTACCACCTCCCGCGCCACCACGGATTTTGCGCCGCGTTTCTTGGCTTCGGCCGGATCTTCAGTCTGCTCGGCGATAGCAACCCGGAAGCCCTTGGCGATCAGTCTTTGCAGGTAGCCTTCCGCCGAGTGCACGGGCACGCCGCACATGGGAATATCCTCGCCAAGATGTTGGCCGCGCTTGGTAAGGGCGATGTCGAGCGCCTCGGCGGCACGGACAGCGTCGTCGAAAAAAAGCTCGTAAAAATCGCCCATGCGGTAGAAGAGCAGATAGCCTTTATGCGCCTCCCGGATGGCAAGATATTGACGCATCATCGGCGTGGCGGAGGCGGGAATGGTCGCGAGCTCATGCTGCGCCGCAGCATCGGATTCCGTTGCCTGGGCCGGGTTTTTGCGTAAAAGTCCTGCGTTACTCATGTTTTTGGCGTTCCGCACACGGATTCATTGCCATATTTATAAGGTAGACGAGCCCCATGTCCAACGAAAGCAATAACAAGGTCACTGACGAAGAAGCCCTAGCGTTCCATGCCCAGGGCCGTCCCGGCAAAATTCAGGTGACGCCGTCTAAGCCACTCATGACGCAGCGCGACCTGTCGCTCGCCTATTCCCCCGGCGTGGCGGTGCCGTGTCTCGAGATCCACAAGGATCCTTCCAAGGCGTTCGACTACACGACGCGCGGCAACATGGTGGCGGTGATCTCCAACGGCACGGCGGTGCTGGGGCTCGGCAACCTGGGCGCGCTGGCCTCCAAGCCGGTGATGGAAGGCAAGGCCGTGCTCTTCAAGCGCTTCGCCGACATCGACGCCATCGACATCGAGGTGGATACGTCGGATGTGGATGCCTTCATCAACTGCGTGAAATACCTTGGCCCCAGCTGGGGCGGCATCAACCTTGAGGACATCGCCGGTCCCGAATGTTTCATCATTGAGCAAAAACTCAAGGAAGTGATGGACATCCCCGTGTTTCATGACGACCAGCACGGTACGGCGATCATCTGTGCCGCGGGCCTCATCAACGCAGCGGATCTCACCGGCCGCAAGCTTTCGGACATGAAGGTGGTGGTGAACGGCGCGGGCGCGGCGGGCATCGCCTGTCTTGAACTCATGAAGACGATGGGCATCAAACACGAGAACGCGTTGCTCTGCGATAAGGAAGGTGTGATCTACAAAGGTCGCCCCACGGGTATGAACCAATGGAAATCGGCGCATGCGGTGGAAACCAAGGCCCGCACGCTCGCTGATGCCATGAAAGGCGCGGATGCTTTCATCGGTTTGTCGGCCAAGGACGCAGTGTCGAAAGACATGGTGAAAGCCATGGCGCCACAGCCGATCATCTTCGCCATGGCCAATCCCGACCCGGAAATCCGCCCTGAAGATGTTTACGCTGTCCGCAGCGACGCGATGGTGGCGACAGGCCGTTCGGACTATCCGAATCAGGTAAACAACGTGATGGGCTTCCCCTACATCTTCCGCGGCGCGCTCGACGTGCAGGCGACGGAGATCAACGAAGCCATGAAGATTGCCGCCGCAGAAGCGCTCGCTAAGCTCGCGCGCGAAGAAGTGCCGGAGGAAGTCTCTTCCGCCTATGCGGGCCGCAAGATGAAGTATGGGCCGGATTACATCATTCCCGTGCCGTTCGACCCGCGCCTCATCACCACCATCCCGCCCGCCGTGGCGAAGGCGGCGATGGATACCGGGGTCGCTCGCAAGCCGATCAAGGATTTCCGCGCCTATAAGATGCAGCTTTCCGGCCGCCTCGACCCGACGGTGAACACGCTGAATCTGATCTACGAAAAAGTGAAGGCGGATCCGAAACGCGTGGTGTTCGCGGAAGGCGAAGAGGCGAAAGTCATCCGCGCCGCGATGCTGTGGCGCGACAACGGCTACGGCACGCCGGTTCTCGTCGGCCGCAAGGAGCGCATCGAGGAAGCGATGCTCAAGATGGGCATCTCCGAGAAGGAGCGCAAAGGCATTGAGATCAACAACGCCTTCGTCAGCGACCGCAACGAGCGCTATGCCGAGCTGCTTTACAAGAAGCTCCAGCGCAAGGGCGTGCTGCATCGCGACTGCGTGCGCATGGTGAAGAACGACCGAAACATCTTCGCCGCCTGCATGGTGGAGGCAGGTGACGCCGACGTGATGATCACCGGCCTCACGCGCAGCTACAATGTCAGCCTTGAGGAAGTGCGCAAGGTGATCGACCCCGAGGAGGGCAAGCAGGTTTTCGGCCTGTCGATTCTGATCGCCAAGGGCAAGACGGTGTTTATCTCTGACACGACGGTGCACGAGCTGCCATCGCCGCAGGAGTTGGTTGACATCACAGTACAAACCGCAGCGAAAGCCAAGGCGATGGGCCATGAGCCGCGCGTGGCGCTGCTGTCCTTCTCCAATTTCGGCAATCCGATGTGGGAGAAGGCGGACCGCATCCGCCAGACCGTGTCGCTGCTCGATGGCCTCAACCTCGACTTCGAATACGACGGTGAAATGGCCGCCGACGTGGCGCTCAATCAGGACATGCTCGCGCTTTATCCCTTCTGCCGCTTGTCGGAACCGGCGAACGTGCTGATCATGCCGGCGCTGCATTCCGCGAATATCGGCTACAAGCTGCTGCAGGAGCTGGGCGGTGGCACGGCCATCGGCCCGCTGCTGTGCGGCCTGGCCAAGCCGGTGCAGATCGTCTCCATGAGCTCGACCGTTTCCGAGATCATGAATCTGGCGGCGATCGCGGCGGCGGAAGCGTGCGACAAGCAGGCAAAAACTAAAGCGAAGCGCACGGCGTCGTCGAAAAAAAGCGCGGCGTGACGATTACGGCTGCATGAAACCGCTGGCCATGCCATAACGGCATAAGCCTGAGGATACACCGTGATTACCCGCTACCTGAGAAACTTCCTTGAGTTGGAAGCAGCAGGCGGCATTGTGCTGATGCTGAGCGCTGCCCTTGCCCTGCTGCTTGCCAATTCGCCTTACGCCGCCGGCTACCAGGCGCTGCTGGTGTTGCCTTTGACGCTGGAAATGGGCGGCTGGCATGGCAGCATCCCGGTGCAGGGCTTTATTGCCGACATGCTCATGGTGCTCTTCTTTCTTCAGGTGGGTCTGGAGATCAAGCGCGAGATGGCCGATGGCGAGTTATCGGGAAAGGGTTCCCGCCTGCTTCCCATGATGGCGGCGCTGGGCGGCATGGTGCTTCCCGCCGCCATCTACGTTGCGTTTACGCATGCCGATGCCGAGGCCTTGCGCGGCTGGGCCATTCCTTCGGCGACGGACATCGCCTTCGCGCTGGGGGTGCTGATGCTGTTTGGCAAGCGGGTGCCCGTATCGCTCAAGGTGTTTCTTACCGCGGTGGCTGTGATCGACGACCTGGGCGCGATCGTGATCATTGCGCTGTTTTATACGAAATCCCTGGCCCTCGGTTACCTTGGCATGGCGGCTGTAGCCTGGGGTGGACTGTTACTGATGGAGCGTCTGGGCGTGTCACGGCTTTTGCCGTATCTCATCGTCGGTATTTTTATCTGGTGGGCCATTCACCATGCGGGTGTGCATGCCACCATCGCGGGGGTGATGGTGGGGCTTGCTATCCCCCTGAGCGTTAAGGACGATGAATCCCGCACACGCTCGCCTTTAAAAAAACTCGAGCATTTTCTGCACCCCATTGTCACCTACGTCATCATGCCGCTGTTTGCTTTTGCAACGGCCGGGCTGTCGCTGGCGGGACTGTCGCTCGAAAAACTGGCCGATCCTGTGCCGCTTGGCATCACGCTCGGCCTGTTTCTGGGCAAGCAATGGGGATTGTTCCTGGCGGTTTTTGCATGTATCCGCATGGGATGGGCGAAGCTTCCCGAGGGCGCCGGATGGGGGCAGCTTTATGCCGTCTGCATGTTTGCCGGCATCGGGTTCACGATGAGCCTTTTCATCAGCATGCTGGCGTTTGGAGGAAATCAAACACTGTTGGATGAGGCCAAGCTGGGTATTTTCCTTGGATCCCTGCTGTCGGCACTGGCAGGTGCGGCCATGCTGGCGGTTACCTGCCGCCGAGCGCCCGCTTCAACCGCTCAATGACTGGCGCGCTTTCTTCATAAGGTTTGGAAGGCAACCCCCACACCGGATTTGGCCAGGCGGCATCGCCGGTGAAACGCGCGATGACATGCACGTGCAGCTGCTGCACCTGGTTCCCCAAAGCAGCTACGTTCAGCTTATCCGGAGTGTAGACGGTTTTCAGCGCTTCACAGGCGAGGGAAACTTCATCGAGCAATCTATGTCTGTCATCGGGCGATAGATCAATCAGTTCGCGTTTATCTGCCACGCGCGGCACCAGGATCAGCCAGGGAAAAGAGCTATTGTTCATCAACAATACGGTGCAAAGCGGTAGTTCCGTCACGCCGAACGTATCTTTCTGCAGCTTAGGATGCAGCGAGAAGCTCATGCCTATCCTCTCTTCTTTGTGCGCGCCACGCCCGAAGCTCATTGAGCGCCACCAACGAAGTAAAGGCGCCAAAAATGATCCAGCCCGCATTTCCCGCCGCGTCAACCAAGGGGTCATGATATACGCGCGCTTCGGCATCGGCGTTTCGGATCAGATCTCCCCGAAGCAGGCTCTCGAGCGCCAGCTCGGCAATTCTGGCATCCCTCTGCGAGGCAGACATCCGTGTCTGGCGTTCTTCTTCACGCACTTGAAGAAAAATACTAAAGCCCTGCCGGTTATTCCATAAGTCCATATTGCTTTCGTTCGGGTACGGAGCGGCCAGCGCCATCAGCGCCTCGTTGCCGATTCCCAGAAAATAGGCTTTTTGGTAAGCCGCGAAAGCGGCGATGTCATCCGGCCAGCCTTTGGCCAGAAGCTCAATATAAGTATCGTTTGCCACAGTGGCGGCGGAAATGGTGTGTGTAAGCGCATCTAGGGGGTCGTCCCCATGATAGCCGTCTGGGAAGTTCTCTTCCGGCAGATCTTGGGGTAAGGTCAGATATTCGATAACCTCGGCTGCTCGGTCGTTTGTGTCATGCCGTAAATCCTGAACTAGGCCGGTGACAAGGCTTCTGCCCGGACCCCGCGCGGCAACGAAAAGAATGCCACAGACCATTGCGGTCACGAAGCTATTACGGGCATAGATGGCGAGGCGTTCAGGGAAAGGCTTGATCACTTAACGATTTCTTGGGAATACTGAGACTAGAAGTAAAACAAACATTAACGTATCTACCGGATGTTGTTTTTCATTACAAGATCCCCCGAGTCGCGTGGTCGTAAGGCCAAAATCCCGCCGGGGATGTTGTCCAAGTTCGTGGCGATGTTTTCCGCCGCGCCGGTGTTGATGTTTATCGTTTTTGCCATGACGGGTGTGCTCAGTGTCGATTACGCGGTCTATGGCAGCGTGGCCATTTTGGGCTCCTCGCTGGTGTTCGCGCGGCCCTATCTTCAGAACGTGGCAGCCCTGACACGCTATGTGGACGACCTGGCTCAGGATCGCACCACTGAACAGCCTGACTTAAGCTTTCTCAGCACCGAGGGGGGGCTTTCCGAGTCTGTGAAAGGGCTTCAGGAGTCCTGGGAGAAAAAGAAACAACAGCTGGAATCCATGCTGTCGGAACGCGAAATCCTGGTCGACACGCTGCCGGACATCCTGTTCATGTTGGACATCGAAGGCAACATCCTGCGCACCAACAGTGCGGCGCGGGCGCAGTTCGGTCAGAACCTGGCGCACAGGCCTTTCGCTCAGGTCGTCGATAATCCGGAGTTGATCGATGCCATGCAGAAAACCCTGGCTGACTTCAATGGCCGGGGATTGGAATTCAAGCTCGACGGTGAAGGCAACCATACTTTCCGCGCTCGTATCGAGCGTTTTCCCGTGCATTCGCCGGGTGGTATCAATGTGATCGTCAGCCTGCACGACATTACCGAGCTGAAAGCCATCGAGCAGATGCGCGCGGATTTCATTGCCAATGCCAGCCATGAGATCAAGACGCCTCTGGCGAGCCTTGTCGGCTTCATTGAAACGCTGCGCGGCCCCGCCAAGGGCGATGTGGAAGCCACGGAACGCTTCCTCGGCATCATGGCCGGCCAGGCGGAGCGGATGACGCGGCTGGTCAGCGATCTGCTCTCTCTTTCCAAGCTTGAGATGAACGCGGATAAGATTCCCGACGGAAAAGTGAATCTTGTTTCCGTGATTCAGAAGGAAATAAGCCATGTCGAATGGAAGGCCAAAGACAAGAAGGTCGCCTTCGCCATCCGCCTGCAACCCCATTTGCCGGAAGTGACGGGGGCGGAAAACGAGCTGTCCCAGGTCTTGCAGAACCTCATCGAGAACGCGGTGAAATACTGCAATCCGAGCAGCACGATTTCAGTAACTGCCGATGTTACGACTGATATTCCGCCCGGCAACAACCTGCCCACGCAGGTGGCGGTGCGGGTGATGGTGGAAGATGAGAGTGAGGGCATTGCCCGCGAACATCTGCCGCGCCTTACCGAGCGTTTCTACCGCGTGGATACGGCACGTTCACGCAAGGCGGGCGGCACAGGGCTGGGGCTGTCCATCGTCAAGCACGTCCTGCACCGGCACCGGGGCTTTCTGCACGTCGAAAGCGAGGTGGGAAAAGGCAGCGTATTCAGCATCTACCTGCCATTTGAGGCGGCGTAGCCGTTCGCTTCAAGCTTTCAATTTACTTTTACCGGCGTCGGCGCTAGGTTCATGTTCCTGAAAACAAATAACTTGCGGCTTCCTGCATGCCGTTTCTTGCAATCATTCTCCTGGCGGGCGCTTTGGGTGGTGTCCTGGGGTGGCGTAGGGCTGTCACCCTAGAAAAACGCCTAAAAAACCCCATGCACTCCCGGCCAGGCCATCATGCCGCCGCGATGGCATTGTCCGTAATCCTGCCCATGTTGGCGGTGCTGGCCGCGGGGTCGTTCGCAGCGCATTATCACATTTCCAATGCGTTGCATGCACAGGTGACGGTTCTGCCGGGGGGTAAGAAGGATCTCGCGCTGTGGGAAGGTCCGCTTTACGCCTGTGTGACGCAGCCGGAGGAGTTTTCCTGCCCGGCGAACATCCTGCCATTGGTTCCATGGCTTGCTGAGAATCTTCGACTGGCCGACCGGATTTTGGTGGGGACGCTGCTCCTGATTGCCGTGCTGGGCGGGGCGTGGGGCTGGCGCCGCATCGGCCCGCAGGTGCAGGCACGGCAGGCGGTGGAGCGTGTGGGGCGGCTGGCGTTTGCCGCGTGCGCGCTGGTCTCGGTGCTGGTGACGCTGGGAATCCTTGGTTCGGTTTCCTTCGAGGCGTGGCGGTTTTTCCAGAAAGTGCCGGCCACTGATTTCCTCTTTGGCTTGCATTGGAGCCCGCAGATCGCCCTGCGCGCTGACCAGGCGGGCGCATCGGGCAGCTTCGGTATGATTCCGCTGTTTACGGGCACGCTTTTGATTACCTTGATTGCCATGGTGATTGCTGTGCCGGTCGGCGTATTATCCGCAGTCTATCTGGTGGAATACGCGAATCACCACTTCCGCGATATTGCCAAGCCGGTGCTAGAAATGCTGGCCGGCGTGCCGACCGTTGTCTACGGTTACTTCGCCGTCATCACAGTGGCGCCCCTGCTGAAAGGCGCAGGCGCGGCGCTGGGGCTGGACGTGGCTTCGACACATTTTCACGCTCTGGGGAGATACTGTTTGAGAGAGACTGGAACAAACGGAATTCCGAGCGAGGAAATGGTGGAACTGTTGCAGCGATGGTGCGAGCG
>JAFLCR010000189.1:3104-4166 GCA_017302755.1 Alphaproteobacteria bacterium | reverse complement strand
TGCGGCCGGTAGCTGCCGTCGGGAAGGATGATGCCGGTGGTGTTGCTGTCGCTGTAATAGCCGCTGATGAGCCGTGCCAGCCCTTGCGTTTCAATACGCGCGCGCAAGCGGTAGGTGGTGCCTTGCTCGCGGATCTCGGCAACGGCGTAGCCTACGGTGATGCCGTTCCAGTACACCTTGAACACGCCTGCGTAATTGAACGGCGGAATCTCCGCCGTCCGGCCCGGAAAGGCGAAAAAAATCAAAACAAGAAAAAGAGGCGCGCTACTTGTCAACCTCATGGAATGTCCCAATATTCTGAATATGGTATTTGATCAGCATCATGTACGCCGCGCCTAAACAGTATACACTGCTTTTAAGCAATCACCGAGGAAGACGATGAATTTTGAAAAATACACTGACCGCGCCAAGGGGTTTCTTCAATCCGCACAAGGGCTTGCTCTGAGGGAGGGCCATCAGCGCTTCCTGCCGGAGCACGTGCTGAAAGTGCTGATGGACGACGCGGAAGGCATGGCCTCGCGCCTGATTGAGATCGGCGGCGGCGCTGCCGAGGCCGTGCGCCAGGCCGTGGAAGCGGAGCTGCGGAAAATTCCCAAGGTGGAAGGCAGCGGCGCGGGCCAGCTTCACCTGGCTCCCGAAACCGCGCGCGTGTTCGACGCAGCCGAGAAAGCCGCGCAGAAGCAAGGAGACAGCTTCGTGGCCGCCGAAATGCTGCTGCTCGCCTTGGCCGAATCCTCCGACCCCGTTGGCAAGATGCTCAAATCCGCCGGCGTGGAGGCGAAGAAGCTGCGCGAGGCGATCACTTCCATGCGCAAGGGCCGTAAGGCCGACAGCGCCAGCGCCGAAGGCAATTACGAGGCCCTGGAGAAATACGCGCGCGACCTGACAAAAGCCGCCGCCGAAGGCAAGCTCGACCCCGTGATCGGCCGCGACGAGGAAATCCGGCGCACCATGCAGGTGCTCTCCCGCCGCACGAAGAACAACCCGGTGCTGATCGGCGAACCGGGCGTCGGCAAGACCGCGATCGTCGAAGGCCTGGCCGCGCGCATCGTGGCGGGCGAC
>JAFLCR010000189.1:0-3094 GCA_017302755.1 Alphaproteobacteria bacterium | reverse complement strand
GCCGGAGAACCTGAAGAAATGCAAGCTGCTCTCGCTTGATCTCGGAGCGCTGATCGCGGGCGCGAAATTCCGCGGCGAATTCGAAGAGCGCCTGAAAGCCGTGCTCGCGGAGGTGACGGCGCAGGCTGGCGAGGTGATCCTCTTCATCGACGAGTTGCACACCCTGGTTGGCGCGGGCAAGGCAGAGGGCGCGATGGACGCCTCGAACCTGCTGAAACCGGCCCTGGCGCGCGGCGAGTTGCACTGCGTGGGCGCGACGACGCTCGACGAATACCGTAAATACATCGAAAAAGACGCGGCGTTGGCGCGGCGCTTCCAGGCCGTATTCGTCTCGCAGCCGACGGTGGAGGACACGATCTCCATCCTGCGCGGCCTCAAGGAGAAATACGAGGTGCATCACGGCGTGCGCATCACTGATGGCGCGATCGTCTCTGCCGCGACGCTCTCCAACCGCTACATCACCGACCGCTTCCTGCCCGACAAAGCCATCGACCTCGTCGATGAAGCGGCCAGCCGCATCCGCATGGAGGTGGATAGCAAGCCCGAGGAGATCGACGAACTCGATCGGCGCATCATCCAGCTCAAGATCGAACGCGAGGCGCTGAAGAAGGAAAGCGACCAGCCCTCGCTGGACCGCCTCAAGAAGCTGGAGAAGGAACTCGGCGACCTCGAAGAAGAATCGCGCGAGCTGACGGCGAAATGGCAGGCCGAGAAATCGAAGATCCATGAAGGCCAGAAGCTCAAGGAAAAGCTCGACGAGGCACGCCAGCAACTCGAACTAGCGCAGCGCCAGGGCAACCTGGCGAAGGCGGGCGAGCTGACTTACGGCGTCATCCCCGATCTCGAGAAAAAGCTCAAGGAAGCCGAAAAAACCAAAACCGGCGCCATGCTGCGCGAAGCGGTGACGGATCAGGACATCGCCGCCGTCGTCTCGCGCTGGACGGGCGTGCCGGTGGAGAAGATGCTGGAAGGCGAGCGCGAAAAACTGCTGCGCATGGAAGACTCCCTCCGCACCCGCGTGGTGGGGCAGGAGGAGGCGCTCATCGCCGTTTCCGACGCCGTGCGCCGCGCGCGCTCCGGCCTGCAAGACCCGAACCGGCCGATCGGCTCGTTCCTGTTCCTGGGCCCCACGGGCGTGGGCAAGACGGAGTTATCCAAAGCGCTCGCCCGCTTCCTGTTCGACGACGAAGCGGCGCTGCTGCGTGTGGATATGTCGGAGTACATGGAGAAGCACGCCGTGGCCCGCCTCATCGGCGCGCCTCCGGGTTACGTGGGTTACGAGGAAGGCGGTGTCATCACCGAGGCTGTGCGTAGAAGGCCGTATCAGGTGATTCTCTTCGACGAGGTGGAGAAGGCGCATCCGGATGTGTTCAACATCCTTCTCCAGGTGCTCGACGACGGCCGCTTGACGGACGGCCAGGGAAGGACGGTCGATTTCCGCAATACACTCATTATACTCACGTCCAATCTCGGTGCGGAATTCATTGCAAATCTGGAGGATGGCAAAGACATCTCATCCATCCGCGACGAGGTGATGGCCGTGGTGCGCAAGGCGTTCCGTCCGGAATTTTTGAACCGCCTGGACGACATCATCCTCTTCCAGCGCCTGTCGCGTCCGCATATGGGTAACATTGTGGATATCCAGTTGGAAGCTTTGCGTAAGCGGCTGGAGGAACGGCGCATTACGCTCGATCTGGATAAATCGGCCAAAGAGTGGCTCGCCGATCAGGGCTATGACCCTGTCTACGGTGCGCGGCCGCTCAAGCGCGTTATCCAGCGCGAGCTGCAGAACGCGCTGGCGCAGAAAATTCTCTCCGGTGAGGTTGCGGACGGCGACAGCGTGCGTGTGACAGGCGGCAAGACGGGGCTTGAAATTGGCAAGGGGCTAAAGGCTGTGGCTTAACCAAATGAAGGGTAAAGCCTATTTTACGATCCATTCCTTATGTTCCGCTGACGCATTTGGGAATTTTCCCGATGGCATGATGAGGCCGCATCCGGTCTGATGAACATTCAATAAGGAGGGTTCATTATGCGCGTTTACAATCGGTTTTTCATTCCCTCGGACCCGTCAGCCATTGACAGTTTCGAGCACTATCTGCCCCCGCACGAGCGTGTCATCCGAAAGGATAAAGCTGTGCGTCAAAACGCCGGGCGGAATCATATCGACAAGGTCATCTACGAGAGCTTCCTGCTCACGCACGTGCCTGTTCAATAGCTATTGGATCACGTTCTTGGAAAGCTCGGCGACCTGAGAGGGGAGTTTCTCGGAAGCGAACACGGATTCGAGCGTGGTTGCCTGCTTTTTGAACGCAAGCAGCTCCGACCCTTTCAACGTTTTGCCGACAGGGAACTTAACGCCGACCGGATTCACCTGCTTGCCATGGCGCAGCACTTCATAGTGCAGATGCGGCCCTGTGGATGCGCCGGTGGAGCCGACATAGGCGATGACCTGACGCTGCGATACGGACTTGCCATTGCGGATGCCCGGTGCAAAGCGGCTGATATGGGCATAAGCGGTCGCATATTCATTATTGTGGCCGATAAGTAGATAATTGCCATAGCCTCCCTTGCGGCCGGCGAACATGACCGTGCCGTCACCCGCCGCGTAGATCGGCGTGCCCGTCGATGCGCCGAAATCCACGCCCCGGTGCATTTTTGAATATCCCATGATCGGATGCGTGCGCATGCCGAAACCAGAAGTCAGTCGCGCGCCGTCGATCGGCGTTTTGAGCAGGGGTTTGCGGATGCTCACGCCTTTTTCATCGTAATAATCGGAACGCTTATCCTTCGTTTCATAACGGTAGATATTGAGCTTCTCACCCTGAATGGCCAGCGAAGCGTAAATGATATTGCCGTCGCGCACCGGCTTGCCGTCTTCCGTGAAATAGCGTTCGAACAGCACCTGGAACTTATCGCCGGGCTGGATATCGCGCTGGAAGTCGACGTCATAGCTGTAGGCTTCAATGATTTCGCCGAGCAGCGAGGCGGGCACACCCGACTTCACCGCAGCTTCATACAAGCTGCCATTGATCTTGCCGCTTGCCTTCATCATCGCCTTCTTGAGCGGAAGGTCGGCGGAGGTGGCACGGTAATT